>JAJZHV010000128.1 GCA_021804345.1 Pseudomonadota bacterium
AGCGGCCGGAATCAGGGTGCGCAGCACCGCTTCCACCCGGGCATAGAGTGCTTCGGTTTCCTCCAAGCGGGTGCCTGCGGGGGCTGTGACGTGAATCCGGATTTGTCCGGCATCCACCGTGGGAAAAAAATCACGCCCCACAAAGGGGATCAGGGCCAGGGAACTGATCACCACCACCCCGGCAACCCCCATCACCGTGCGCCGCTGTACCAGGCAAAACTCCAGCAGGTGCAGATAGCGCTCACGCAGGGCCTCGAAGCGCTGTTCAAAGCGCTGATGAAAACGGGAGGACACATGGGTATGACCCGCATCCAATTCCCGGGGCAACAGATATTTGACCAGGACCGGAACCAGGGTGCGCGACAGCACCCAGGAGGCCAGCATGGCATAGACCACGGTCAGGGCCAGGGGGGTGAACAGGTATTTGGCCGGGCCTGACAGAAACAGCACCGAGGTAAACACGATACAAATGGACAGGGTGGACACAAAGGTGGGCACAAAAATTTGCCGTGCCCCCATCAGAATGGTTTCTTCCAGGGGCTTGCCCAGGAGCGCATTGCGGTGGATGTTTTCGATTTCCACGGTGGCATCGTCCACCAGAATGCCCACGGCCAGGGCCAGCCCGCCCAGGGTCATAATGTTCAGGGTCTGGCCCGTGGCGTGCAAAATGATGAGGGCGGTGAGAATGGACAGGGGTATGGACACCACCACAATAAAGGTGCTGCGCAAACTGCCCAGGAACAGCAGAATCATCCCGGCCGTGAGTAAGGCCGCAATGGTGCCCTCCATCACCACCCCTTTGATGGCCGCCTGCACAAACAGGGACTGATCAAACAACTCTGTCATCTGGATGTCGGGATACTGGGCGCGCAGGCTCGGCAAAATCTCCTTGATGCCCGAAACCACGTCTAGGGTGGAGGCCTGCCCGGTTTTGAGCACCGTGAGCAAGGCGCCGCGATGCCCTTCGCTGCGCACCACGTTGGTTTGCACCCCAAACCCATCGCGCACATGGGCCACGTCGCGCACATACACCCAAGCCCCATTCACCTGTTTGAGAGGAACATCGTTCAGGGCCTCGATGGTGGAGGGGTTCATGTTCATGCCCACGATGTAATCCGTGGTACCCAATTTGGCGTCCCCCGTGGGCAGGCTCAAATTCTGATTGAGCAATACCGTGTTCACGTCATCGGCGGTAATGCCCTTGGCCATCAGGGCGGCAGGATCCAGATCCACCTGAATCTGCCGTGGTTTGCCCCCATAGGGCAGGGCCAGACGGGCGCCCTTCACGGGCGCGATGGCAGCACGAATGCGGTAGATGCCAAAATCGTAGAGTTGCGCTTCGGATAATTTGTTGCTGGACAGGGATAGTTGCAAAATCGGAACGCTCGAGGCCTCGTAGCGCAAAATGAGCGGGGACACGGTACCGGGGGGCATGCGCCGCATGATGGTTTGGGAAATGGAGACCACCTCCGCCACCGCTTCGGCAATATTCACATTGGGCTGAAAAAATATTTTGATGACATCAGCCCCATTGACGGTTTGCGATTCCATAGAGCGCACGTCGCTTACCGAGGAAGACAGGGCATACTCGCTGAAGGTGGTGATGTACTTTTCCATCTGGTCGGGAGGTAACCCGCTGTAATTCCAGATGAGGCTGACCACGGGAATATCAATGTTGGGGAAAATGTCCGTGGGGGTTTGGCGCACGGACACGATCCCTAGCAACAGGATCAGGATGGCCATGACCACAAAGGTATAGGGGCGCCTGAGCGCCAGACGAACGATCCACATGTGACGGGTATGACCTGCGGGTTAGCCTGAAATCCAGTGGGGTTTCAGGAAGAGTGCCAAAAGGATTCCCATTTTCCCTTAACCTGCCAGAAAAAGAAAGATCGAGGGTGTACGCTCCGCCAGAGTGGGGGGCTTGCGCGACCAGTGCCCGATGGTGGTGGTGTGGATCCACTGCTGCGGGGAGCCCAGGTGTTGCGCCACGCACAGCCAGGTGCTGGCATCCAGGGTGTCGAGCAGGGTGCGCAGCAGTCCCTGATTGCGGTAGGGCGTTTCGATGAACAATTGTGTTTCGCGCGCCTGGCGCGAGCGCTTTTCCAGCTGTTGCAGTTGGCTGCGGCGCTGCGCCGGATCGATGGGCAAATAGCCATGAAAGCAGAAGCGCTGCCCCTCCAGACCCGAGGCCATCAATCCCAGCAATAGGGAGGAGGGCCCCGTCAAAGGGCATACCGTAATGCCCTGTTGATGTGCCAGTCGCACCAGCGGCGCACCAGGATCGGCCACGGCGGGACACCCAGCCTCGGAGAGGAGTCCCATGTCATGGCCCTGCAGTGCCGGTTGCAGGCGTTGCGCCAGTTCTGCCGGCGGGGTATGTTCATTCAACAGGGTCATGTGCAGCGCCGCCATCGGGCCGGGATGCCCCATCACCTTCAGCACGCGGCGCGCAGTCTTGGCCTCCTCCACCACAAAGTAGCGCAGGCGACGGGTAATCTCCAGGGTTTCTGGCGTCATTTGCAGGCAATCGGTGGTTTCCCACAGCGGGCTGGGAATCAGGTACAGCCGCCCCAGTGGAGGGGACGCCGGGGCCGGTGGCGCGCGCAGGCTCACGGGAGCGGTGCACTCACGGCAAAGAAATCCCTTCCTGGGCCAGCAGGCGAGTTAGGGTGATGAGCGGCAGGCCAATCAAGGCCGTGGGGTCGGGGCAGTCCACCGACTCCACAATGGTGATGCCAAAGGCTTCAATTTTGGTGCTGCCAGCGCAGTCATAGGGACGATCGGTGCGCAGGTAGCGTTCGATTTGCCCTGCATCCAGGGTGCGATAGCGCACCTGCACCAGCAGGCACTCCTGGTGCAGCTGTCCGGTGCGGGCATTGAGCAGGCACAGCGCGGTATGAAACTGCATCAGTTGCCCGCTGGCGCGCTGCAACTGGGCCACGGCGCGCTCGTGGGTCACGGGTTTATCCATGATGTCAGCGCCCAGCACCGCCACCTGATCGCAGCCGATGATGAGATCCTGGGGATGCCGCTGCCCCACCTTCTGTGCCTTTTCGCGGGCTAGGCGCTGGCTGGTGGCGCGCGGGGATTCACCCGGAAGCGGGGTTTCGTCCAGTTGCGGAGCATCTGTCACAAAGGGCTGCCCCAATTGCTGCAGCAGGGCGCGCCGGTAGGGAGAGCTGGAGGCAAGAATCAACATGGGGGGTGATTCTGCAAGAAGCGGGGAGGCGCGTCAATGGCGGCCGACCCCGCATTAAAGATGCGCCGTCATTTGCCAGTGTCGGGCAGGCTCTTTAGCTAGAAGCCTCAAGGCTTTGACATCAAAGGGGTTATCACATAAAATGGCGGGCTTATGTTTGATGCTCCCATTCTTGATCCTAGACGTCTGTGTCGGTTGGGTGAAACCGTAGAAGGTCACTGTCTTCCGGCGGATTTGTCGGCCCTGCAGGGCGAGTTGCACAATCCGGACGGGGTGGTGCAGTATCGGGTGGTGGGCAGCCTGAGCGCTGACCAGCAACCACTGCTCTCGGTGTACATTACCGGACAGGTGCAGCTGACGTGTCAGCGTTGCCTAGAGGCCATGCGCTTTGATCTGGACCTGTGCACGCATCTGGTGCTGGTGCCCGACGAGGCCGCGTTGCCCGCCCTGGAAGAGGAGCAGGCTGGATGGGATGTGATCGTGTGCCCCACGCAGTTGGTGGTGGCTGATTTAATCCAGGAAGAAATTGTGCTGGCACTGCCCGTGGCTCCCACCCATGCGCAAGGCCCCTGTGGGGCCTCCACAGTCCTTGCTGCCGAGCCAGCGGCGCACCCCTTTGCGGCGTTGCGTTCCTTGACCTGATGTTCAGGGAGCGCTTGCAAAGGTAGCAATAACCGGTTTTTTTGATTTGACAGTAGACCCAAACTGGATCCCCAGATCCGCATTCAAGGAGTATGTCGCATGGCAGTCCAACAGAACAAGAAATCCCCCTCTAAGCGTGGCATGCATCGGGCTCACGATTTTCTGACCAACCCCCCGCTGGCCACCGAGCCCACTACCGGAGAAGTGCACTTGCGCCACCATATCAGCCCCAACGGGTATTATCGTGGCAAAAAAGTGGTGTCCTCCAAGACGGACTTGTAATCTCAGGCCCTCAACGCCCTTGTCCATTCAGCGGTGAGCGTCGCGCTTACGATTGCCATCGATGCCATGGGTGGCGACCATGGCCCTGCGGTCACCGTACCTGCAGCCCTGGAACTCCTGCGACACCATGGTTGCACGGTACATGAACTGCACGCCCTCCACCTGATGGGGCCTCAGGTAGCGGCCCAG
>JAJZHV010000129.1 GCA_021804345.1 Pseudomonadota bacterium
CACCACGTGGGGTATGATTTTTAGCCATTGATTGTGTACCAGCGGTGATTGGCGCCACCTCAAAGCCACCCGGAGGTTAAATAGCACACTGGTTGCAACAACCAGAAAAATGTGTAACGGTTTGAGCCACAGATCAATCATGTTTCGTCCCAATGAGCTGGCTAGCCGGGCTTGCCGTCCACCCTGGGATACATCAATATCGGCCAATAGCGAACGGTGTAAAGACCAAACGCCAAGGCCCAAAGAGAACCAGATAGCACAATACTTGCCCCGAACAACCCAGGAAAGAGCATGCCGCCAAAAACGCGGATGACTGCCGCACCCTGTACCAGAATAAACATGGCACGTTCATAATGATCAGCCACCAATGCTCGGCCCGTGTGGCCTTTAGCCGTGCGGGTCATCATGCCCAGGGTCAACCCCCCCATGGCCCCAACGGTCAGCGCATGAATGGCAAAGTGTCCGGACAACCGCTCCGGATTAGAAAACCCACGCAGAACAAGATAAATGACAATCCAGACATAGGCGGCATGGAGTATCCATACCAGCGGGGTTTTCAGTGTGCACCAGGGTTTCCATAAATAAAGTCGTGTTCCATGGGCCAATGCTGCCAGCAGCGCCATGACCGCGCTCAACACCTGTGGCGTAGGCAGCAAATCCATTGCAAACAGGCCAATGACAGACCCCATGGCCATTTTTTCCACCATGGTATGACGGATTGCGTAAACCCCTGGTATCCCGTTATTGGTGAACATGGGGATGACCCGCCCACCCATGACGACCATGATGAACAAAATCACATCCAGCACCAGTTGCAAGGCACGATGCGGAGAAACCTCAATCCTTCCCTCCAAACCCAGATGCACAAGAACGATCAGCGCACTCATAAGAACCAGCAAGCCCACAAAAAAATAATTGCGCACGCTGCGCGTTCGGCGCAGAGGAATGCCAATGGCCACTGCAAGCGCCACAGGAAACGCAGCGTTGACAAGAGTGGCCGTTAGGGAAAAAGGGGTGAGCATCAGGATTCTGCCAGCAACCCAGAGCCCTGCCAGGGCCATCAACGGTCTACCTGTTGCGGTGGGTTGATTGGTCCATGCACGCACAGCCGTTAACAAAAACCCGGCAATGACGGCCGTCATATACCCAAACAACATTTCATGGGCATGCCCCATCGGGGACGATACATAAGGGAACAAGGGAAGTCCTGTGAACTGTGCAACCCAAAGCAGCACACTGAGCACACTAAAAATGGACGCCATCAAGTAAAATGGGCGAAACCCCAGTTGCCACAGGGCATAACCAACAGGGGTAGCGGAGCCACCCGATTGAGCGTGTTGGGCAGAAAGTGTCTTGTACATCGATTGTTCCAGCAAGGTTCCAGGCGTTTGGTGATCGATTCTTGCCACAGGCTAAAGGTCTGCTGAAGTCCGAATTTCAAAGGCTTGACTCAAACCCATCAACCTGATTCTGCAAACAGAATATCCAAGGTGTAGCATAAACAGGCCGTGTTGATTTTTTCTTGAGGCATCTCAAGTTTTTAGATGGCCGTCTTGCAAGTCTGCTTTCATCACCCTTGATTGCCAGAACCCTGGCGCCAGCGGCATAGCACGACTGCATCATCTTTGATAGGAGAGCATCAATGCCCACCCGTATCTATTTAGTCCGTCATGGATCCACTTCACTCACTGCAGAGGATCGCTTTGCTGGTTCCTCGGATGTATTACTGTCTGAGGAAGGACGTTTGCAGGTGTCTGCACTGGCCTCGCGGTTGCAAAACGAACCGTTGGATGCCGTGTATTGCAGTCCGTTGATTCGCACGATGGAAACCGCACAAATCATTGCCGCACCGCACCGCCTAACTCCCATCCCAGAAGCCGGCTTGCGTGAGATTGATTATGGCCATTGGGAAGGACTCACCAGATTTGAAGTTGAACGCGATTACGCCCACGAGTATGCCATCTGGCAAGAGGACCCCTTCACCATGGCCCCTGTTGGAGGGGAATCAGGAGTGAATGTCATTAACCGGGTATTGCCCCTGTTTCGTCGTATCATGGACACCCACCGCCACCGAAACGTCCTGATCGTATCCCACAAGGGGACCAATCGTCTTCTGATCACCAGTCTGCTGGGATTTGATATGCGCAGTTACCGCGATAGGCTTGATCAAAGCCCAGCGGGGCTGACTATCCTCGATTTTATGAACGAAGTGCGTCCACGACTTCGTCTTTTTAATGACGTATCGCACTATGAAAGCGTGCCGCCAAGAATTCAGTCTCCACGACTATCCAAATGGTGGGGAGGCCATGCAACCAAGTCATGAAAATTGAAGACCCCCTGTCTCAAGCCAGTTCTCGCAGGAGTTTGACTTTTTCATCTGACCGGGTTGTCGCAGCTGATCGGCGCTGCCCCGTTACGATCTCGGTAATCCTTCGCCGAGGCTATTCTTGGCCGCGGTTTTCCTGCCACCAGCATTCTCCAAATTGGGCCTGCAGCCATTCCACAAACCCCATCACCTTGGCAGGCACCAGTCTGGGAGAAGGATATACCGCGTGAATCTCCTGCGCCGGCAAGGACCACTGCGACAGAATAGGCTCAATCAACCCCAGTTGTACGGACTGATGGGCCACATACCATGGCAGCACGACAATGCCCATACCGCCACAGGCCGCATCCAGCAAGGCGGTCAGGCTGTTAGAGCGCAGGGGGCCACGGACTGGAATCTGCACGGATTGCCCCTCTCGTCCGATAAAACTCCAGCGCGCATCGCCCTGAACCGTACTGTAAATCAGTGCGTCGTGATGGATGAGGTCAGTAGGAGTCAGGGGGGTTCCTCGCTGCTGGAGGTAACCCTTCGAGGCCACAGCTACCCAAGGATTCAAGCCAAGATAGCGGGCCCCCAGGGTGGAATCGGCAAGCGGGCCGATGCGGATGGCCACGTCAACCCCTTGCTCCACCAAATTCACAAAACGATCCTCAAAATTCAAATCGATCTGCAGTTTGGGGTTGTCTTTGAGAAAACGCATCACCAAAGGAGCCAGAACCCGCCGTCCAAAAGCCACCGAGGTGCTGACGCGCAGGGCGCCCTGAAATTGGGACTGCAACAGCGTGGCCACCGATTCTGCTTCATCCAGATAATGGCTAATCAGCTTGCACTTCTCATAGTACAGCGCCCCAATTTCCGTGAGAGATACGCCATGGGTGGTCCGGTGCAGAAGGCGCACGCCCATTCTTTTTTCCAACTGCGCCACCTGCTTGGTCGCTGACGGCTGGCCAATACCCAAATCACGGGCAGCCTTGCTGAAGGAGCCCAGATCAACTACGCGAAGGAATAGCCTTAAGGCCTGTAAGCGATCCATGGAAACCAAGTAGACCATAAGCGGGTCCCTGCGTCCAATTCCAACTGAGGCCATTCCACAAGGGAATAGGCATCATGCATGGCGCAGTACTTCCGTGAATCAGGTCTTTTCCGCGACACTGGGTGCCATCAGGTAACACCCCAATCATCCATTGACAGGAGATTTCGATGGCAACAATGAAAGCAGTCATGGCTGCAGTGCTGGTCATGGAAAAGGAAGGCATCTCTCATGCGTTTGGTGTTCCTGGTGCCGCCATCAATCCACTCTATGCCGCCTTGCGCGAACGCCAATCCATCACTCACATTCTGGCCCGCCACGTGGAAGGCGCCTCCCACATGGCCGAAGGCTATACCCGTGCCCAGGCAGGAAATATTGGGGTCTGCATCGGGACCTCGGGCCCCGCTGGCACCGATATGATCACCGGTTTATATTCCGCCAGCGCCGACAGCATTCCCATTTTATGCATTACTGGTCAAGCGCCACGCTCCAGGCTGTACAAAGAAGATTTTCAGGCCGTGGATATCGAATCCATTGCCCGACCCGTCACCAAGTGGAGTGTGACCGTGCGCGAACCGGCGCAAGTACCGCAAACCTTCCAGCAAGCCTTTCACCTCATGCGCTCAGGTCGACCGGGCCCGGTATTGATCGACCTGCCCTTTGATGTACAAATGGCCGAGATCGAATTTGATATCGACACCTACGAGCCTTTACCCGTGTACAAGCCTAGCGCCAGCCGCAAGCAGATCGAAAAAGCCCTAGATCTGCTCCAGGCCGCCAACAAACCCTTGATCGTGGCTGGGGGTGGAAGCATCAATGCCGATGCCAGCGACCTGCTCGTGGAGTTTGCCGAATTAGTTTGAGTTCCTGTCATCCCTACCTTTATTGGTTGT
>JAJZHV010000130.1 GCA_021804345.1 Pseudomonadota bacterium
CACCACCAGATTGACCGGAACCAGGGGCTCGATGCGCTTGGGATCCTTGCCCAGATCTTTGGCCACATTGCGCATGGCGGCCAGATCTGCCAGCAGGGGCACTCCGGTAAAGTCTTGCAACACGACCCGGGCCACCACAAAAGGAATTTCCTCGGTGCGGGGGGCGTTGGGCTTCCAGTTGGCCAGTTCGCGCACATGGTTTTCTGTAATGCGCACGCCATCGTAATGCCGTAACACGGCTTCTAGCACGATGCGTATGGAGACGGGCAAGCGCGAGACGGGGGCTACCCCTGCGGTTTCCAGGGCGGGAATGGCGTAATAGGTCCCGGTGCCGTTGGCTAGGGGAAAGGTTTTGCGGGAATCGAACAGATTATGGCTCATGAGATCTCCTTAGCCGGCCTTAAATGACGAACAAATCAACAAATTCATGAACAGGGGTGTGTTCCAGTCGGGCCTGATCCAGCGCCAGGGCCAAAATGGCCTGTTGTTGCCGGACTGGAAAGCGTCGTGCCAGATTGGTGCGGAACTTGGCCTCCAGATGAGGAATTCCTTCAGCGCGGCGACGACGATGACCGATGGGGTATTCTACGACCACGTTTTCGGTTTGCGTTCCGTCCTTGAAGAAAATTTGAATAGCATTGGCAATGGAACGCTTACTGGGATCCAGGTAGTCCTTGCTGTAGTCTGCGTTTTCCACACAGGTCATCTTGTCGCGCAGCACGTCGATGCGCGGGTCGCTGGCAATGCTGTCCTCGTAATCGGCCGCGGTCAAACGGCCAAAAATCAGGCCAATGGCACTCATATACTGAATGCAATGGTCCCGGTCGGCGGGATTGTTCAGCGGTCCCTTCTTGTCGATGATGCGGATGGCGGATTCGTGGGTGGTAATGACCACACGCTCCACTTGATCCAACCGGTTCTTCACCTGATCATGCAGCTTGAGCGCGCATTCTACAGCGGTCTGGGCGTGAAACTCGGCCGGAAAGGAGATTTTGAACAGCACGTTCTCCATCACATAGCTGCCGTAGGGGCGCTGGAATTTGAACGGCTGGCCCTTGAACAGCACATCATAAAAGCCCCAGGTTTTTGCGGTGAGTACCGAGGGATAGCCCATTTCACCCTTCTGGGCCATCAGCGCCAAGCGCACGGCGCGGCTGGTGGCATCTCCGGCAGCCCAGGATTTGCGCGAACCGGTGTTGGGTGCGTGGCGATAGGTGCGCAGGCTTTGTCCGTCCACCCAGGCTAAGGAAACTGCATTCACGATTTCATCGAAGCTCAACCCCAGCATTTTCGCCACCACGGCCGTGGAAGCCACTTTGACCAGCAGTACATGGTCTAGTCCCACGCGATTGAAACTGTTTTCTAGGGCAAGTATGCCCTGAATTTCGTGTGCCTTAATCATGCCCTCTAAGACGGTACGCATGGTCAAGGGTGCCTTGCCAGCGGCCACCTGATTGCGCGAAAGCCAGTCTGCCGTGGCCAGGATGCCGCCCAGATTGTCCGAGGGATGACCCCACTCGGCGGCCAACCAGGTATCGTTAAAATCCAGCCAGCGAATCATGCAGCCGATATTGAATGCCGCGTGCACGGGATCCAGTTGAAACTGCGTACCAGGAACCTTGGCGCCATGAGGCACGATGGTTCCGGGAACGATGGGCCCCATGAGTTTGGTGCAGGCCGGATAGGACAGGGCTTCCAGTCCGCAGCCAAGGGTGTCGATCAGACAATTGCGCGCGGTGGTCAGGGCTTCTTGAGAGTCGATGGGAAATTGATCCACATAACGGGCAATATCCACCAGGACCTCATCGGGTGCGGGGCGGACGTTGGATTGGGGTGCAGACATGGTGCCTCCTGAAGCAAATAAGTGAAGGATGAACACCGCAGGCTCCCGGTGGAGCCCACGGGCGGGGCATCAACGCAGATCGATGGGGACGAAGGTGCGCGGTTCGGGTCCGGTATAGTTGGCACTGGGACGAATGATCTTGTTGTCCAGGCGTTGCTCGATCACATGGGCAGACCAGCCGCTGGTCCGGGAAATCACGAACAGCGGGGTAAACATGGGCGTGGGAACCCCCATCATGTGATAGCTGGAAGCACTGTACCAGTCCAGGTTGGGGAACATCTTTTTTTCTTCCCACATAATTTTTTCGATGCGTTCAGAAATATCGAACAAGGTCATGTACCCGGCTTCCGAGCACAGGCTGCGGGAGACTTCCTTGATGATCTGATTACGGGGGTCGCTGATGGTGTAGACCGGATGCCCGAAACCAATGATGATCTCCTTGGCGGCCACACGCTGGCGAATATCGGCCTCGGCCTCGTCGGCCGAATGGTAGCGCCGGATGATATCCATGGCCACCTCATTGGCTCCGCCGTGTTTGGGTCCACGCAAGGCGCCAATTCCGGAGGTAATGCAGGAATACATGTCTGACAGGGTGCCCGAGGTCACACGCGCGGCAAAGGTGGAGGCATTGAATTCATGTTCGGCATAGAGCACGAGGGACGTGTCCAGGGCCTTTTCCTGGCTGCGTGAGGGGGGTTTGCCATGCAGCAGATGTAAAAAATGTCCGGCGATGGTCTCGTCGTCGGTTTCCACATCAATCGCAATTCCGGAGTGGGAGTAGTGATACCAGTACAGCAGCATAGAGCCAAAACTGGCCATCAAACGGTCGGCAATGTCCCGCGCCCCGTTAATGTGGTGGTCTTCCTTTTCGGGCAGAACCGTGCCCAGGATGGAGCAGCCGGTGCGTAACACATCCATGGGATGGGCGGCCGCTGGGATTTGTTCCAGCACCGCTTGGACCGGAGCGGGCAGGCCGCGCAGGGCTTTGAGTTTTTTGCGGTAATGGCGCAGTTCGGCCTGGCTGGGAAGATGGTCATGCACCAGTAAATGGGCCACCTCTTCAAACGTGGCATGACGCGCCAGATCCAGAATGTCGTAACCGCGATAATGCAAGTCATTCCCACTGCGCCCAACGGTGCAGATCCCGGTGTTGCCAGCAACGACGCCAGACAGGGCCACGGATTTCTTGGGCTTGGCCGCAGCAGTGACAGAGGTCTCGGTACTCATTCATTTCTCCTCGTGCGAAAAAAGTTGGTCCAGTTTTTGTTCGTAGGCGTGGTAATCCAGAAATTCATACAGTTCAGAGCGGGTTTGCATCACATCCAGAACGCCTTTTTGGGTGCCATCGCGCCGGATGGCCTGGTACACCTTCAAGGCCGCAGCGTTCATGGCGCGATAGGCGCTACAGCAATACAGGATGATATCCACGCCAGCCCCGGCCAGTTCGGCCTGCTCGTACAGGGGGGTGGAGCCAAACTCGGTGATGTTGGCCAGAATGGGCACCTTGACGGCTTGTTTGAAGCGCCGGTACATATCCAGTTCAGTCATGGCCTCGGGAAAAATCATATCTGCGCCTGCTTCCACGCACGCCTGGGCGCGTTCGATGGCCCCCTCCAGTCCTTCCACGGCCAGGGCATCGGTGCGCGCCATGACCACAAACTGGCTGTCGGTGCGCGCATCCACAGCAGCCTTGACCCGGTCCACCATTTCCGCCTGGGAAACGATGGCTTTTCCGGGGCGATGTCCGCAACGCTTGCTTTGCACTTGATCTTCAATATGCATACCGGCAGCACCCGCGCGGGTCAGGCTGCGCACGGTGCGGGCGATATTGAAGGCGCCCCCCCAACCGGTATCGGCATCCACCAGAAGCGGCAGGGTGCAGCGGTCGGTGATGCGCTGTACATCGGTCAGCACGTCTTCCATGGTGCTGATGCCCAAATCAGGCATGCCCAGGGAGTTGGCGGCCACGCCTCCTCCCGACAGATAGATGGCCTTGTAGCCGGTGGCTTCAGCCATGCGCGCCACGTAGGCGTTGATGGCTCCCACCAGTTGCAAGGGGAATTCGGATTGCACGGCAAGACGGAAACGATGTCCGGGTGATGTGAGAGTGCTCATGGGGCCTCCTTCAGGGCTGGAAACGATATTTTCCCAGTGACGGATCGATGTTAAGGTGCTATGCTCTTCATGTCAAGTAACATATAACTTATATAAGATATAACACAGTGGACATCAATAAAATGCACGTGATAAACTCTCGTTCACAGGAAGATGCCATGACCAATGCCTCGTCACCCAGCTTCAGACCCCTCTATGACCAGATCAAGATTCTGATCACGCAGAGCCTCATTGCCGGTGAGTGGCG
>JAJZHV010000131.1 GCA_021804345.1 Pseudomonadota bacterium
CCGAAGCCCCGCAGGCCCCTGGGTTTAGGGCCCGGGTATTTACCGACAGCGCCCCCGTCATGGAAGTGGAGCTGGGGCAAAATTGCGGCCTGGGCTGGCGCGGCAAGCATACCTTGTTGCTGCGCCGCACGGCGGGGTCGTTCTTTTTTTTGGGGGAAATTTTTACTGACATTCCCCTTCCCACCGACCCCCCCAGCACCACCCAGCATTGCGGTACTTGTCACCAATGCCTGACGCTCTGCCCCACCGGGGCCATTGTTGCTCCCTATGAACTCGACGCTAGGCGCTGTATTTCCTATCTCACCATCGAACTGAAGGGAGCCATCCCCGAGCCCTTGCGCCCTCTGATTGGAAACCGGATCTACGGCTGTGACGATTGCCAGCTGGTCTGTCCCTGGAACCGCTTTGCACAACTGGGCAAGGTGGCTGACTTTGCTCCCCGCGAAGCGCTGGATGGCACCACTCTGAGCGACTTATTGGCCTGGGATGCCAGCACCTTCCAGCAACGTCTGGCGGGTTCTCCCATCCTGCGCATTGGGCACGAACGCTGGTTGCGCAATATTGCCGTAGCGCTGGGCAACGCCCCAGTCCAGGCGCACAGTCTGGCGGTCCTGGCACAACGGCAGTCCCACCCATCTGCCCTGGTGCGTGAACACGTGAACTGGGCCCTGCACCGACTGCAGGCTGCCGGTCCACCACGTGCAGAATAACCGCAGAAAATCAAGGATTCCCGTCCCGGGAACAATTTGAGTTACACTACAGAATTCCAGTTTTTCGCCTTCGTGGAATCCATGAACTCAATGCACCGCCTGATTTTTTTGCTCCTGTTGTGGTCGTGCTCACCCGTTTTGTTTGCCCTGGAGGGCATCCCTTCCACGGCGCCTGCCTTGCCGCAGGAATTGGCCGCTGGTTCTGCGCCTCACCGCTCCTTCCTGCTGCCGGAACAGGCCTTCAACATTCAGGTGATGGGCAACACCGGCAAGGATTTCACCGTGCGCTTCAACCCCGCACCAGGGTATTACCTGTATCGGGATCGCATCAAGATGCACACTATTCCCGACCAGGCCATGCCTGCGCTGCGCTTTCCCACCGCCGAGAGCAAGCAAGACCCCAGTTTCGGCCTGGTATGGGTGTACCATCATCCCTTTGAAGTGGCCTTCACAGCGCCCAACCCCTTGCCCGAAACCTTGGCCATCACCTATCAGGGCTGTGCGGATCAGGGAATTTGTTACCCGCCCACCACACTGAATTTCACCCGACTGGGAAACACCGATCAGTATCGCTCCAATGGGCTGGAAGATACCCTCTCCAGTGCGCCCGACAAAGATAGCGCTAACCCGATAGCCTTTGCCAACTATCTGAAAGATGCCAAACCCCTATGGGTTCTTGCCAGCTTCTTTGGTTTTGGACTGCTCCTGGCCCTGACTCCTTGCCTGTTCCCCATGATTCCCATTCTTTCCGGCATCATTGCCGGACAGGGAAGCCAAATCACCAAATCCCGCGCCTTTAGTTTGTCACTGACGTATGTGTTGGGCATGGCGCTGACCTATGCGGCCGCAGGGGTTCTGGCTGGACTCTCCGGCACGCTTCTGTCCAATGTCCTGCAAACGCCCGCCGTACAAATCGCCAGCGCCCTATTGTTTGCAGCGCTTGCGCTGTCCATGTTCGACCTGTACCAACTGCAGTTACCCCTGGCCTTGCAAAACCGTCTCAATGGGGCTTCTGGGCGGCTTCCGGGGGGCAAGCATCTGGGTGTGGGCTTGATGGGGGCGCTCTCGGCACTGGTGATGGGCCCCTGTGTCGCCGCTCCCCTGGCCGGTGGACTGCTGTATATCGCCCAAACTCGGAATGTGGTCTTAGGGGGTAGCGCGTTGTTTGTCATGGCCTTGGGCATGGGCTCGCCCCTGCTGGCCATTGGCACCTCGGCCGGAGCGCTGCTGCCCCGTGCAGGCCACTGGATGGTATGGGTGAAACGGTTTTTTGGGGTTTTGCTGCTGGGGGTCGCCCTATGGATCGTGATGCCCTTACTCGGGTCACGCATGGGGGTCGGGGCACCGGCTTTCACCCCCATCCACTCCAATGCCGAACTGGATGCGGCTGTGCGTGAGGCCACAGCGCAGCATCGTCCCGTCATGCTGGATTTTTACGCCGACTGGTGCGTGTCCTGCGTGGAAATGGACCAGAAGGTATTCACCAATCCCGACATCAAAACCTTGTTGGCTCGCGGCGTGCTGTTGCGCGCAGACGTCACCCACAATACGTTACAGGATAAGGCCTTGCTTAATCGCTTTGGTTTGTTTGGCCCTCCTGGAACCCTGTTTTTTGATGCCCATGGCCAGGAAATAGAAAACGCGAGGCTCGCCGGTTTCGTGGCGGAGCCCCAGTTCAAGGCGCACCTGCAACGCTATTTTTAGTCCGCAAACAACCTAGAAATGGCGCCTCGCGGTGCTGGCGGCCTGTAGTTGCACCAAATAGCCCAGGCGGGCCTGGCGCTGTGGATGGCCCTCAGACCAACCCCGAAAGGCACAACCGGGTTCGGTAAGATGGCGGCAATTGGCAAACCGGCATTGCCCCAGTAGGCGCTCAAACTCCGGAAAAGCGTGCACAATTTGTTCTGGTCGCAAGTAAGACAAACCAAAAGCCTGCAATCCTGGTGAATCGATCAGCCCTCCTCCGCTGTCCGGATGGGCTTGTTCCAAGGGGTAATAACGGGTAAAGGTGGTGGTGTGGCGCCCACTGTCTAGGGCTTGCGAAATGCGATTAGTGTGGGCCCGAGCCTGGGGAACCAGGGCATTGACGAGCGTGGATTTACCCATTCCCGATTGCCCGACGAGCAGACAGACACGTCCAGCAACCTGCGCCCGCAGGGCTTCCGGATTGTTGAGCGCACTGATTTCCAGGACGCTATACCCCAGGAGGTGGTAGTAGTTCAAGGCCTGCGACAGGGCACCCACTTGCGCCAGATCCTGCTTGTTGAGGATGATTCTGGCTTCGATACCGGCCGACTGTGCCGCCACCAGTGCATGGGACAATAAGGCCTCGCTGGGTGTGGGTTCGGGAGCAAGCACCACCAGCACCAGGTCCAGATTGGAGGCCAACATTTTTTCGCGCTGCCCATCAGCCCGGTATAGCAGATTACGCCGGGGCAAGACGGTTTCGATCACGCCCTGGCCCGTGGCCCCGTCAGCAAATTCCACCTCATCCCCACAAGCCACATCGTGTCGTTTGCCCCGGCGCACACACTGGAACAGGGCTGTGGCCTCTGGCAACAGAACGCCTGCGCGCTGTTCCTGCACCTCGTAGTGTCGACCGTAGGTTGCAACCACCCGGCCGAGTCGCATGGGCTTCAACCCGTTGCCAAAGCGGTCAGCCGGGCAATGCGTTGCGCGGCCGGTGGGTGAGAGTCGTAGACGAGGGAATGCAGCGGATCAGGAGTTAAGGTAGACGCATTATCCTGATACAGTTTTAGCAAGGCTTGAATCAGAACCTGAGCCGGGGCCAAGCTTGCTGCATAGGCATCCGCTTCGAACTCTTGGCGCCGGGAATAGTGGCTCATGAGAGGTTGCAGCGGAAACGACAGCACTGGCACCACCAGCATGAATAAAATCAGGGCCACGGCCGTTCCCGGAAGATGCACGCCCAAGCCGGTATAGAACCAGGAAACCTGCTGCAAAGCCCCCAAAAGAGTCAGAAACAATAGGCTCATCCCACTCATCAGGGCCATCCGCTGGAGCACATGGTGCCGGTGATAGTGACCCAACTCGTGTGCCAGTACCGCCTCGGTTTCTGCGGCATCCAGTTTGTCCAGCAGGGTATCAAAAAAAACCACCCGCCGGTTTTTTCCAAAACCGGTGAAATACGCATTGCCGTGACTGGACCGCCTAGAACCATCCATGACGAACAGCCCACTGGACCTAAACCCACAACGTTGCAGCAAGGCATCCACCCGCAGGCGCAGTTCCCCTTCGGGCAGCGGGGTAAAGCGGTTAAACAGCGGTGCAATCCATACGGGATAAAGTGCCAGCAAAAAAATGTTGAACAGCATCCAGGCCACCCAGGCCCAAAGCCACCAGAGAGCTCCTAGGGACTGCATCATCCAGATCGCGGTCCACAGCAGGGGCGCCCCCAGCAGGACGGCCAACAAGACCTGACGCAACAAATCGGTGACAAACAAGCGGGGC
>JAJZHV010000132.1 GCA_021804345.1 Pseudomonadota bacterium
ATTGTGGCTCTTCCCGCCATTTCCGCCCAGCGGCGGCGGGAGGTGGTCGGTTTTTTGGAAAACTTTCCGATTCGGATACGGGTTTTGCCAGCCTTGGCTGATTTGGCCAATGGCACTCATTTAATCAATCAGGTTCGTGAAGTGGATCTGGGGGATCTATTGGGTCGCGAGCCCGTGGTGCCAGATGCTCATTTGTTGCGTCAATGCATTACAGGAAAAGTTGTTCTGGTGACGGGAGCCGGTGGTTCCATTGGGACTGAAATTTGCTACCAGGTGGCGCTACTCAATCCCCGTCGATTGGTGCTGGTGGATACGTCCGAACCGGCCCTCTATCAAATCGATCGTCAACTGCAAAAGTTGACTCAAACTGAAGTGATCCCCTGTCTGGGCTCGGTGGAAAACCGGCCCTTGCTACAGCGGCTTTTTGCCACTCAGGCGATCCAGACGGTGTATCACGCCGCAGCCCATAAACATGTGCCTTTGGTGGAGGCCAATGTTCGGGAAGGTGTGCACAACAATATTTTAGGCACCCTATGCCTAGTTCAAGAAGCCCGGCATGCCCAGGTCGAAACCTTTGTCCTGATCTCGACGGATAAGGCTGTGCGCCCTACCAGCGTCATGGGGGCCACTAAACGTTGGGCTGAATTGATCGTTCAAACCCCCCTGAATCCGCCCGAGCAACCCTCCCGGGAGGGAGGGCTTCAACCGGTGAATCCGGAATCGTCATCAAGGAAGGCGCCGCCCGAATGGCCGGGACACTCCATGCGCTTTTGCGCAGTTCGGTTTGGAAACGTGCTGGGGTCCAGTGGGTCGGTGATCCCGCTGTTTCGGGAACAGATCGCCCAAGGGGGGCCAGTCACGGTCACTCATCCTCAAGTCACGCGTTATTTCATGTCGATTCATGAGGCGGTGGAACTGGTCATTCAGGCAGGGAGCATGGCCCACGGGGGAGAGATTTTTCTGCTGGATATGGGAGAACCGGTTTGTATTGCACAGATGGCCCGTAACCTGATCCATATGGCGGGTTATACCGTGCGTGCTACCGGGGACGAACCACAACAGGCCATCGAGATCGTCTATACAGGGTTGCGTCCTGGCGAAAAACTTAACGAAGAATTGTTGATTTCTGCAAGCGATGAGGTGGCCACTGCCCACCCCAAGATTTATTCTGCCCAGGAGCCCGGAGTGTCTGCCGAACAATTGGGGCAGGCCTTGCGTCAGCTCACCCAGGCTTTGGAACAGGAAGACGAGACCTGGCTGCGGGAGGTCCTGTTTCAGTGGGCCTGCTAAACCGACAACAAGGCGCAGCACTGTTTGTTTTCGGGGCGCTGTGGACAAGGCCATTACCCCGTAAGGCGGAGGTATGAGTGCACAAGGTGTGCTGTTGCTTTTTCTGAGCTGCTTGGTGTTGTCCTGGGTGGGCGCTCATCTGGTGCGCCATCAAGCGCATCGTTGGGGATTGATCACCCTGCCAAACCAGCGTTCCTCGCATCAACAGATGACGCCCCATGGTGGTGGGCTGGGCATGGTGGTTGTGGGTAGTGCAGTCGCTATGGCTATGGCGCTGCAACATCCGCGGCTGGGGCTATTTGGGGTCATGCTAATGGCCTGTGTGATGGCCATGCTGGGTCTGGTGGATGATCTACGCCCGCAAAGTGTACGCTTGCGTTTGGGGGTGCAACTGCTGTTGGTGGGTGGTTTGTTACTGCTGTGGTCCGACGTTGTTCACACACTGACCCTTGGGGCGTGGTTCTGTTTGTTAGTCGGCGGCGTGTGGTGGATCAACCTGTTTAACTTCATGGATGGGCTAGATGGGTTTGCTGCTTCCGAGGCGCTCTTCATGAGTGCCGTTGCAGCACTCATCAGCCTATGGGGTCATCCGGAGCGCTTGCAGGATCCCTGGTGGTTGATGCTGGCTGTGCTGGCCGCTGTAGGTGCTGGCTTTTTAATAGCCAATTGGCCGCCCGCCCGAATTTTTATGGGGGATGTGGGAAGTACCTGGCTGGCCTATTGGCTGTTAGCGTTGGCACTGTGGAGCGTGTCACGGGGATGGGTGTCCCCGGTTTCCTGGCTGCTGCTGGCTGGATGGTTTGTCACAGACGCGACCACGACTCTGCTGACCCGTATGCTGACCCGCCAACGTTGGTATTCTCCCCATCGCAGTCATGCCTACCAGCGCCTCGCCCGGCACTGGGGGAGCCATCGACTGGTGACGCTTGCGCTTTGGGGGGTCAATGTGCTCTGGCTTGCTCCCTGGGCTTTTACGGCATCCCGGCATCCGTTGGTGTTACCTGACGGTTTGTATTTGTTGGCATTACTTCCCTTGTTCGTATTAGTACGGGCCTTGGGGGCTGGACGCGTGGAGCGTAACCGGGCGATTTGATCGGACACCACCTCGAACGTCCAGCCCTGCTTGGCGCAATACAGTTCCAATACCTGTTTTTGCCGCTCTAAATCGTCCTTCTGGTCGTACCGGCGTTGCCGTCCCGCCGTGCGTTCCGGTATCAGTTTACCTTCGGCTTCCCAGCGTCGTGATTGACACGCCAAGATCTACAGAGGCCTCGCCCATCGCCACATATCTATTCATAATGTGCGGTATAAGTTGGTTATGGACAGGTTGCAATAAAACTGTTCAAACCCCTTTGGTGATGTGCCAAATCGGCAACTATCAAATAAATTGGTTACGCTAAGTAGCCTGATGGTCCGTTTCTTAGTTTGTTATGATTAAGCATTTAATGTACGATATAACTATTTGACGAATATTCATAAAACTGAAACTGGCGGGCAAGTGATCTGACCCTTAAATGATGCGCCTTAAATTTGTAATTATGACACTTCTCTGGTGGGGATGGGTAGGGGTGGCGAACGCTACCGATGAGCTCCTCAAAGAGTTGGCTCAAAAGGCGGCCGTCACTGACCCTAACGTATTGGTTCATTGGCATGACCTAAAAGCCGCAACAAAGGAGATCGGTGTGGCACGTGGCGGTTATTTCCCAAAAGTGGATCTCTCCAGCAACGCGGGCAACGAACGCCTGGTTACTCCCCTTGCGCAGTTCCAACCCATCAGTTCCAGCTTTTATCGCGACACGACCACGCTGACCATGACGCAAATGCTCTATGACGGGTTCATGACGCATGACGAAGTCCGTCGTCTCAATCATGTGCAGCTCAGTCGTTACTTTGAGTGGTTTGATGCCATGGAAAATTCCGCGCTGGAAACGACGCAAACTTATTTTGACCTCCGGCGACACGAGGCCTTATACCATCTCTCCGAAGAAAACTTCGTGTCGCACCGTGTGGTGTTTAATCAAATTAAGCTCAAGGTTGATGCCGGGGTAGGGCGCGCGGTGGACCTGGAGCAGGTCAAAGGCCGGATGGCGCAGAGCGAATCCAATCTTGTTACTGACAACGCCAATGTGCACGACATGAATGCGCGCCTGCTAAGGTTCGTCAATGAATTGCCGGCTCACGGCTCGAATAGTGACCCCGATACATTGATGCCTTTCGTTCCAGAAGGTTCGGGCGAGGAGCAAGTGAACTCGGCCATAAACAACAGTCCGGCCATTCTGGCGGCCATTGAAAATGTAAGGGCGGCGCAGTCCGATCTGAACGAACGGCGTGGTAAGTATCAACCTCGGGTGGATTTGGTATTATCCGAATCTCGCGGAAAGAACGCAGGCGGCGTGCTGGGTGAAAACAGGGATTCCGTGGCACAGGTAGTCATGAGTTGGAATCTCTTCAATGGCGGGAGTGATGCCTTACGCTCCGATCAGTTCATGGAGCACTTGGAAGCGGCCCGTTCCCTGCGCGAAAAGACTTGCCGTGAAGTGCGCCAGGCAGTAGATGTGGCTTTTCACGGCATCTGGACAATTACGGAACAGCTCGGTTATTTGGAGCAGCGCAAAAACGCCATCAATCAGGCCTACTATGCCTACAAAAAACAGTTTGACCTCGGACAGCGTTCTCTGCTCGATCTGCTGGACTCCGAGAATGAGCTGTTTCAGGCCAATCGGGCTTATATCAATGCTCAATACGATCGGGCCATCAATGTGGCCAAAACTCTGGCGGGCATGGGTAAACTCGTCAGTGCGCTGGGGCTGTCCCATCTAGATCCAGGCGATACGGTGGATCTCGCGTCCGATGATTCGGAACAACCAGACAGCTAGA
>JAJZHV010000133.1 GCA_021804345.1 Pseudomonadota bacterium
ATTCTGCCTGGAGCGGGTGAAGGGAATCGAACCCTCGTCGTAAGCTTGGAAGGCTTCTGCTCTACCATTGAGCTACACCCGCGACTTTGATTCCAGTGCGCCCTGAACACGCCCGTTCAGGATGGTGGAGGGGGAAGGATTCGAACCTTCGAAGGCAGAGCCGTCAGATTTACAGTCTGATCCCTTTGACCGCTCGGGAACCCCTCCAAAACGAACCCGTGATTATGGACAAGAAAGCCCGCCTCTGTCAATGCCCTTGACCGTTTTACAATGGAATTTCGCGTTTTTATTTCGTATCACCAGAGGATTCCCGGGTTACGCCGGTACCTGCCCCGGTGTGCAAGCCCTCGCGAGCCACCTCATTGTTGTGTCGGAATACCCAGGCACTCGCGGCATGAAAGTTGAAACCCATCCCCGCCAGCGACCCCAGGGCGACGGATACTTCAGGGTGGCGATAAAGCCAGGGGAGCGTGCTGACGCCCACCCCATACACTCCGTTATTGATGACGGCGCCCAGTGCATTGGCGCTGACATAGCGCCCCCATTCCTGCAATAATGACCGAAACCGAAAAAGACCATGGGCTTCTTGCCGATCCTGGGTCTGCGGGAGCGTTCGACGCGCAGCAAAGGTATAGTGCCGATTGATCCACCAAGTGGTGCAGACCGCCAACAAAAAACTGCCGGGCTTGGCCGCGTAGGGACTCCAGCCAAAATAGTGGATTTGCACGCGTAACGTGATGGCATCGACCGCAAAGCCTATAATGCCCGCAAGCGCAAAGCGGTAGTACTCCCGTATATTGACCGTCAACCGTTGATTTGCTCGCATCACCTGGGGTTCTGTGGGTTTGAATGTGACGGGAATCTGCTGCAAAATCGTATCATACGGAGTCTGTTGCATGGGCCACACCACATCCACTCCCCCAGGCAAAGCGCTTTCCACTCCCCCGCCGGCGCTTCAGACAACCTCCTTTCAGGCGGGCACGCCCTCTTTGCCCGCAATCCCTGCGGAGGTGAGTTTCGATCTGCGCCAACCAGAGCCGAGCGCCTCCCCAACGGTTTCGTTGATTATTCCCATGCATAACGAGGCAGAAAACATCGCAGCGCTGTACCAGCGCATTTGTGCCACCCTGGACCCCCTTCAGGAAACCTGGGAAATGGTCTGTGTCAACGATGGCAGCACCGATGACACGCTCCTGCGGTTACTGGCCCTTCAGGTTCAGGACGCACGCCTAGTCATTCTGGATTTATCCCGCAAGTTTGGAAAAGAAGCGGCTCTGACCGCCGGTTTGAACGAAGCCCGTGGCGCCGTGGCCATTCCCTTGGATGCGGACTTGCAGGACCCACCCGAATTGATTCCGCAGTTGCTGGCCCGTTGGCGTGAAGGATATGACGTCGTGTTGGCCACCCGACATCAGCGCGAAGCCGACTCGTGGGTGAAACGAACTAGCGCGCACTGGTTTTACCGTGTCATGAGTCATCTGAGCGAGGTTCCCATTCCCTCCGACACCGGAGACTTTCGCCTCATGTCGCGTGCGGTCATCAATGCCCTGAAACAACTGCCCGAGCGGCGGCGCTTTATGAAAGGCCTATTTGCCTGGGTGGGTTTCAAAACCACGGAAGTCTGTTATCAACGCCCGGCACGGCACGCCGGGCACTCTCATTTCAGCCTTTGGCGACTGTGGAATTTTGCCTTGGAAGGCATCACCTCCTTCAGTCAGGCGCCCTTGCGTCTGGCTTCTTATCTGGGGCTTGCCGTCTCGCTCATGGCTTTTCTGTATGCCCTGAAAATCATTCTGGACACCCTGATTTTTGGAAACCCGGTCAAAGGCTACCCGTCCCTGATGGTGGCCATTCTGTTTTTTGCAGGCGTCCAGTTGATGGCCCTGGGTGTTCTGGGGGAATATCTGGGTCGACTGTACGAAGAAAGCAAGCAACGCCCCATCTATCTCATTCGTCAGCGGTACTCCAGCCCCTTGCAAGAAATGCCTGTAGAGCTTGATTCGACTACTGATTCCGGTAAGTAAGCGCTCACACTACAGGCGCTAGCAAAGAAAAACGAGTGGGCAAGATGGGCCTGATCCAGACTAGCCGTCACTCACGCTCACCCGATTGCGACCGCCCTGCTTGGCGTGGTACATGGATCTGTCGGCACGCTGTAGGGCGCTGTCGATTTGCTGGTCCGAGACCAGCACCTTGGCAACCCCAATGGAGATCGTCACCTGCAAGGGGTTGTCCGGAGAACCCTCCATCTGGATCTGCTCGGCAGCAATACTACGACGCAGCCGTTCCGCCGCCTCCCAGGCGCTTCGGGTGCTGGTTTCGGGCATCAGGATGGCAAACTCCTCGCCTCCGATTCGGCCCAGGATATCCACAGCCCGCAAGTGACGCCGGCAGACCTCACCAATCCGTTTGAGCACCTCATCCCCGCGTTGGTGACCATAGGCATCATTGACCGACTTGAAATAATCCACATCGAACATCAACAAGGAAGGCAGTCGATCAAAGCGCTTGGCCCGAGACAGCTCCTTATTGCTCAGAGCAAGGAAGTGGCGCAAGTTAAACAACCCCGTCAGGGCATCCGTCTGGGACAAACGGGTCAGTTCCAGTTCCAGCTCGAAGTGGCGCGTCATGTCTGTTCCCAGCCCCAGAAGGTAATCCTTACCCTCCAACTCGGTTCGAGCCCCCGTAAAATGATAGGGCACGGCATCCCCCGATTTGAGCCGAAGCCGCGCCTCCACCCAGGTATGCCCCGATTCGAAGCCCTCCTTGAGCTTTTGATCAACCAGAGGAGCGTCTTCTGCAACAAACAGGTCGTGCACCGTCATCTGTTCCAATTCGGCGTCGGAAAATCCGGTCACACTGCTCAATAGGGGATTGACCCGACGAAACTTTCCTGCGGAGTCAATCATGTAAAAAATTCCCGGCAGGCTTTTGATGATGGTGATCAACACCTGATTTTGCTGCAGCAATCTGACTTCCGTTTTTTTGCGGCGCATCACCTCCTCATCCAACCGGGTCTTGACGCTCAGCAAATCCTGGGCGCGAAGCGTCAGATTGTCATACAGGTGGTCAACAGCAAGCAACAGCGCTTTACCCGTATGCCGCATGGCGTTTTTTTCTGCCGCCAGGGCCGCCTTCGGGCTTTCTCCTGCCTGCATCAACTTAAGGCCATGGGCCATGGGCACATCGACTCCGACGATATGGTTGATTAACCACTTGGAGAGGAACCCGAGCAGATGCGCTATAGTCTCAGTGGGATTGACGTGCGCCTCCATGGTCAAGCGTTCCATTTGCCGCACGAAGGAACGGTGCACCTGTCGATGAGATTGTTCGCGCGCGGGATCGAAGGAAAAGGCCTTCATGAGCCCTTCCTCGGTCCCGAAATGAATCTGGATATAGGCGCGCAGTTCATCGACGACCCCGAAGAATTCCTGGGGTCGGGGATCCCACTGCTCAGTCTCGATCAACATCTGGTTCAACTGGTTGACCATGTTCAGAAGACGCTGATGTTGCGCGTCCAATTCGGGAATATCGGTCTTGAACAAGGGCCCCCAGACAAACAGATCGATGGTCTTGGCGGAGGAGGGCGGTGGCCGGTTTGATGGGATGGACATAAGAACATCATAATCATAGGGGAAGGAAATGGAAATAGGCCTGATCGGTTTAGGAAAGATGGGAGGAAACATGGCGACCCGGCTATGCCGCGGTGGCGTTCGTGTGGTGGGATTTGATCGCTCTCCGGAAGTGATCACCGACCTGGTTCAGAGCGCCGGAATGTGCGCAGCCAACGCCCTGGAAGACTTGTTACAGCAACTCGCACCACCCCGCGTTTTATGGCTCATGCTTCCCAGCGGCGCGGTGACAGAAGCACAAATTCAGGCTCTCATCCCCTTGCTGCAGAAGGGTGACGTCCTCGTAGATGGTGGAAATTCCAATTATCATGACAGTGAGCGCCGCGCCGCATTGCTGGCTACCCACGGTATCGGCTTTGCCGATGCGGGCACCTCTGGTGGCGTGTGGGGTTTGGAAAACGGCTATTGCCTGATGGTGGGGGCCACGGCAGCCGTATTTGAACAGATTTCCCCCTTTATACGGATTTTAGCTCCGGCCCCCGATCGGGGGTGGGCGCATGTGGGCCCGGTGGGAGCGGGACATTTTGTAAAAATG
>JAJZHV010000134.1 GCA_021804345.1 Pseudomonadota bacterium
AGTCCACTCCACCGGAGAGCCCCACCACCACCCGTTGTTTTGTACTCATCATGGTTTGCATGGTTGCCCGGGAAGTGAAACATGAAAAAAGGCAGGGGTATCCCCCTGCCTTTTGCCCATCAAAGACTGAGCTTAGTTGGCAGCAGGGGCCTTTTTAGCGTGCTTTTTGCCATGCTTTTTATGCTTTTTGGCAGGGGCCTTTTCAGTGGCCGCAGGAGCAGCGGCAGGCTCTGCCATGGGGGAAGCTGCTGGCTTGCTGGCCGGTGCGGGTGCATCAGCAGCAGATGCGGTGAAGGTGACAGCAGCAAAAGAGGCAGCGATCAATACAGACAGCAATTTCGACATGGTTGAATCCTCAAAAAACGTCATTGGGTAAGTTAGGTTCGGTACATTGCGGCCATTTCATTCGCCGTGAGCCAGTAACGCAAACCCCGGTCAAGAGGTTGACCCAGTCTAGCGAATAAATTCATAGCCCGGCAGCGTGAGAAACTCCACAAAGTCATCTGCGGTCGTGAGTTGGTCAAACATGCTGGCTGCCGCCAGATACTCACCGGCTGCAAATTGTTTGGCTCCCAGCTCATCCCGGATTTTCTGCAATTCGTCGGGAATCAGGGCGCGGAACATTTCAACCGTTACTTTGCGCCCGTCCTCCAGTATTCCGTGAGGGCTGCGGATCCATTGCCAGATCTGGGCACGGGAGATTTCTGCCGTGGCTGCGTCTTCCATCAGGTGATGGATGGGAACACAGCCGGTACCAGCCAGCCAGGATCCCAGATACTGCAAACCGATGTTGATGTTCATGCGCAAACCCTGCTCGGTGATGGGCGCCCGGGGTGCAAAATCAAGCAGATCGGCCACCTGGGCGTGCACGTCTTCCCGTTGCCGACTGATCTGGTTGGGGGTTGGCATGAGTCGATCAAAGATTTCGCGGGCCACGCTGACCAATCCAGGATGGGCTACCCAGGTGCCATCATAGCCATCGGTGGCCTCCCGGGTTTTGTCCTCGCGTACTTTGGCCATGGCCTTGTCGTTGGCCTCAGGATTGTTCTTGATGGGGATTTGCGCTGCCATGCCCCCCATGGCAAAGGTGCCGCGTTTGTGGCAGGTCTTCACCAGCAGCAGGGCGTAGGCACGCATGAACGGGGCGGTCATGGTGACCACGTTGCGATCTGCCAGGATAAAGTTGGGATCTTTGCGGAATTTTTTGATGCAACTGAAAATATAATCCCAACGACCCGAGTTGAGTCCGACGCTATGGTCACGCAGTTCGTACAGGATTTCATCCATTTCGAAGGTGGCCAGCACGGTCTCGATCAGGACTGTGGCACGGACGGTGCCCAGAGGAACGCCCAGGGCGTTTTGTGCAGCCACGAAGAGGTCATTCCACAGGCGCGCCTCCAGATGACTTTCCATTTTAGGCAAATAGAAGTAGGGCGCGCTGCCTTTGCTCTGCAAGGCCTGTACATTATGAAAAAAATACAGGGCAAAATCGAACAGACTGCCGGAAATGGGTTTGCCATCCAGAAGCACATGCTTTTCGTTCAGGTGCCAGCCACGGGGACGCACCATCAGTTTGGCGGGGTGATCGTTCAGGGTGTAGACCTTGCCTTCGGGGCTGGTAAAACGGATGGAGCCGTTGACCGCGTCGCGAATATTGATCTGCCCTTGAACGGAGTTTTCCCAGGTGGGCGTGGTGGAATCTTCAAAATCCGCCATGAAAACGCTGGCGCCAGAATTGAGGGCGTTGATCACCATCTTGCGATCTGTGGGGCCGGTGATTTCTACGCGCCGATCCTGCAAATCGGCAGGCGGGGGGGCTACGCGCCAATGGCCCGCGCGCACGGCGGCAGTTTCCGCCAGAAAATCAGGACGCACGCCCTGATCGAACTGGGCTTGGCGTTGCTGGCGACGCGCCAGCAGTTCCTGGCGTCGTGGTTCAAACGTTCGACAGAGTTGGGCCAGAAAATCCAGGGCGGCAGGGCTCAGGATCTGGTCGAAACCTTCGTGCAGAGGGGCTGTTAGAGTCAGCCCCGAGGAGGGATGTGTTGCGTTCATGAGCGCCTCGAATAGAAAATTGATGCACTGCGATATTAACGGTTTTGCCTGTCATGAGGATAAAATCTTTTGATCATGAGGCTAGCAGAATAAAAATCCCGCCCTCTGAGAGAGGGCGGGGGCCGCAAAAGTGCTAGCGGCAGGGGGGGTCAATGAAACTGTTCTTCTTCCGTCGAGCCAGTGAGCGCGGTCGTGGAGGAATTTCCGCCCTGGATGACCTGGGTGACTTCGTCGAAGTAGCCGGTACCCACTTCACGCTGATGGCGCGTGGCGGTGTAGCCGATTTTTTCCGAGACAAATTCTGCTTCCTGCAGTTTGACGTAGGCGGTCATCCCTTCCCGTGCATAGCCGTGGGCCAGTTCGTACATGCCATGATTCAGGGCATGGAAACCGGCCAGGGTGATGAACTGGAATTTATATCCCATGGCGCCCAGTTCACGCTGGAATTTGGCGATGGTGCTGTCGTCCAGATGTTTTTTCCAGTTGAAGGAGGGCGAGCAATTGTAGGCCAGCATCTTGTTGGGATACTGCGCGCGAATGGCTTCGGCAAACTTGCGGGCAAATTCCAGATCGGGCTTGCCGGTTTCGCACCACACCATGTCCGCCACTTCGGCATAGGCCAAGCCGCGCGCAATGGAGGACTCCAGACCGTTGCGAACCCGGTAGAAGCCTTCGGCTGTGCGTTCGCCCGTGCAGAAGGGTAGATCTCGGGGGTCCACATCAGAGGTGAGCAGGTTAGCTGCTTCTGCATCGGTGCGGGCCAGCAGCACGGTGGGAACGCCCATGATGTCGGCGGCGAAGCGAGCCGCCACCAGTTTTTGTACGGCTTCTTGCGTGGGCACCAATACCTTGCCGCCCAGATGTCCGCATTTTTTGGCTGCGGCCAGCTGGTCTTCAAAGTGAACGCCAGCAGCCCCAGCCTCGATCATGGCTTTCATCAGTTCGTGTGCGTTGAGCACGCCACCAAATCCGGCCTCGGCATCGGCCACGATGGGCGCAAACCAGTCCACATGATGGTTGCCTTCGGCCCAGTGCAACTGATCGGCGCGGCGCAGGGTGTTATTGATGCGTCGTACCACGGTGGGAACGGAACTGACGGCATACAGCGATTGATCAGGATACATCTGCAGGGAATCGTTGGCATCTCCCGCTACTTGCCAACCCGACAGATAAATGGCCTTGAGCCCGGCCTTGACTTGCTGCATGGCCTGATTGCCGGTGAGCGCGCCCAATGCATTGATAAACGGTTCGTTGCTGCACAAGGACCACAGCTTTTCGGCGCCGCGGCGAGCTAAGGTATATTCGATGGGCAAGCTGCCACGTAAGCGCACCACGTCTTCGGCGGCATAAGGCCGCTTAACGCCACTCCAGCGCGGATTTTCTGCCCAGTCTTTCTTCAGTGCTGCAATTTCCTGTTCCACACTCATGGTGATCTCCAAAAAGGGGTATATAAAGGGGTACGCCTTTGTCATTCCTGTTCTAGGGGTTTGACACGTTGCGCTGTGACAAGCAGGCCATCGCAATCTGCGTAAAGCCAGTGTCCGGGTTTGAACGTCACCCCTGCAAAGGTTACCGGTAAATCAGCTGCACCCTCGCCTTTCTTCACAGACTTGCGAGGGTGCGTGCCGATGGCCTGAACCCCAAGGGGCATGGTACGTATGGCCTGGGAGTCACGAATACAGCCATAAATAATGACTCCAGCCCAGCCGTGCCGTACACCCAGGGAGGCCAGTTGGTCACCCAGCAGGGCGCAACGGAGGGATCCGCCTCCGTCAACCACTAGTACGCGCCCATAGCCTGGGGTTTCAAGTGCGGCGCGAACCAGAGTGTTATCTTCAAAAAGTTTCAGTGTGACGATTTGCCCATGAAAGCTAGCCGTGCCACCATAGTTCCTGAACAATGGGTCCGCCACACAGGCACTGTCACCCAGTTGGTCGCAAAGATCTGATGTCATGAGGCTCATTACCGGCTCCTGAGAAGGGCATAACGGGGAGGGATATTTCCCGCTATCGCACACATGAGTTATGATATATCATATATAAGACATAGGACACAAGCATAATTTTTCATAGGAGGTGAAAATCGTCATGTATCAACATATCAAAG
>JAJZHV010000135.1 GCA_021804345.1 Pseudomonadota bacterium
GCCAAGGACTGTGCCAGTGATCTGGGAGAGGCCCTGGACCAGGCCCAGAAATCGGTGCGGGAGTTGATCACGCATTTTCGAAGTCCCATGGACCCCTTGGGGCTGCATCACGCCCTGCACATGCTGATCGAAGGCCTCAAGGTACGTTCCTCCATCACGTTCGACTTCCAACATCCGCCCCGACAGGCCGAATTAACCCTGGAGCAGGAACTGCAGTTGTTTCATATTCTGCGCGAGGCGCTCAACAATATTGCCGTGCACTCCCAAGCCACCTGGGCACACTTGGTCATTGCTCATGCAGCCGACAGCCTTCAGTTCATGGTCACCGACAACGGCATCGGCATGGATCAAGCGCTTTCCCCCATTGGGCACTACGGGCTCACCATCATGCATGAACGGGCCCGACGAATCGGAGCCCAGCTAAAAATTCATACGGCAGCCGATGTGGGCACCCAGATTACCCTAACCCTGCCAACCCCCCGGCGCGCTCCTCATGACTAATCAAGCCCGTCCCATTCGCGTTGCACTGGTGGATGACCACGGTCTGTGCCGACGCGGCCTGACCGAACTGCTCACCAACCGCTACGGAATTGAAGTCGTTGGAGCCACAGACAGCCCGGTGGAACTGGAGGCCTTGCTGGTCAATCACCACCCTGATCTGGTGGTCATGGATTTACGCATGGACCCACTCAACGGCCTCCAGTTACTGGATAAAATCCGCAAAGACGGGCACGACACACCCGTGGTGATTCTGACCATGAGCGATACCGAATCTGATCTGGCTTCGGCCTTGCGTGCAGGCGTGCGCGGTTATCTGCTCAAGGACATGGCCCCGGATGATGTAGTGGACGGCATTCGGCGGGTGGCCGCCGGAGAAATGATCGTGGCCCCCTCCATGACCATGAAGATGATCGGGATTTTACAAAAGGGAAACACCCGGGAAGATTATCAGAATTCCTTGCGCCAACTCACGGAACGAGAACGGGAAATCCTAGAATTGCTGGCCAACGGCAATAGCAATAAAGCCATTGCGCGCACCCTAGGGATCAGCAACGACACGGTAAAACAGCACGTACGCCATATCCTCAACAAGCTCAATCTCAGCTCCCGGGTAGAGGCAGCGGTTTTGTTTGCGGTGGAACGCAACACCCAAAACCGAGGCAACTAGACCGTTTGAGGGCCTCTGGCGGACGCACACCAGAGTGCCCCCTCGATGGGTTTCAAGGCAGCATCAAACGATTCAGCCAATAGCCACCAATACTGAGAAATAGAAACAGCAGCCCAGCCAGCAACAGGGGTTTGAAACCCGCCTGCCGGATTGCTCCCGTCGAGGTTCGCAACCCCAGCGCAAACATGGCCATGGTCAGTAAAAACAGATCCATTTGCAGCACTGCATTCAACGCCCAAGGTGGGAGCAGATCAAGCGTGTTGAAGCCACTGACCACCACAAACCAGACCGCAAACCACGGAATCGTCACCTTGGTTTTTTGCTGTTCCCCGCTGGCTCCCGGTCCAACCTCTGCCCCATGGGCCTTCGCGTGATGAACCGCGTGCAGACTGCCCAGACGGCTCATGACCAGGGAGAGCACAATCAGAAAGGGGGAGAGCATCATCACCCGCAACATTTTTTCAATCACAGCATTACTGGCTGCCTGATCGCTCACCGCTTTGGCGGCCGCCACCACCTGCGCCACCTCATGCACGGTGGAGCCCACGTACAACCCGTAGGCGGTCTCGTTAAAGCCCAGGTAAGGGTAGAGTGCCGGATAGAGGAACATGGACAGCGTTCCAAACACCACGACCGTTGCCACAGCCACCGACACCTTGTGCGCGTGGCTGCGCACCACGGGTTCGGTGGCCAACACCGCAGCGGCCCCGCAAATAGAACTGCCCGCACCAATCAGGATGACGGTGTCCCGGTCCATCTTGAGCCATTTAAGGCCAATGAGCAACGTCAGGCCAAAAGTCAGGACAATCACCAGCACATCCATGAGCGCCCCGCTCCAGCCGACTCCTGCGATTTGCAAAAACGTAATGCGAAAACCATATAGGATGACTCCTAGGCGCAGCAAAGTGCTGCGCGAAAAATCTACCCCGGGAGCACAGGTATGCGCGATTTTTGGAAACACCGTATTGCCCAGTGCCATCCCCAGCACAATAGCGATGGTCAATGAACTCAAACCGGTGTGTTGCACAGCAGGCAAACTGGCGATCCACATGATCAACGCACTGCCGATACCCGCCAGCCATAGCCCGGGTAGTCGCCCCTTGAACAGCGGCCGCGCAAAAAGCCCCGGGTGCGCGTGGACATTGCCGTGAGAATGGGTCATGTTATTCTTCCCTGTTGTATGAATATAACCAATCACCATAATACGCCCACGGTTAAATATAACTCCAATTGATTATTTTCATGTTTTGATTACTTTTGGATATGAATATCAACTTTCAGTATCTCCGCGCGTTTGTGGAAGTGGCGCGCTACCAGAGTTTTACCCAGGCCGCAGTCGCCCTGCACCTGACCCAACCGGCCATATCCAAGGCAGTGCGCGAACTGGAACTGGATTTGGACATTCGCTTGCTAGAACGCACCTCGCGTCAAGTGCGTCTGACCGAGGCAGGACTGGCCCTGTATGACCAAGCGCGCTCCATCTTTGCGCTGGAGCAGGTCATGCTGGAAGAGATCAAGGCGCGCCGCGGTTTACGCCGCGGGCGTTTGGTCATTGGCGCCAGCACGACCATTGCCGCGTACTGGTTACCTCTGTATCTGGCCCAATTTACGCAGCAGTTGCCCGACATCGAGGTCAGCCTGATGAGCGGCAACTCTCTGACCATTCAGCACCAAGTTCTGGATTACCAGGTAGACATCGGACTGGTGGAAGGCCCTGTGAGCGATGAGCGCTTGCACTGCCAGATCTGGCGCAAGGAACGGCTGACGCTGATCGCACCCGCCGCCTTGGACATCGCACCCGACACGCTGGACAATCAATGCTGGATCGTTCGTGAAAGCGGGTCAGGGACCGGAGAGGTGGTGAATCAATTTTTTCTGGAACACCGTTTCGAGCCCAGACGCCGAATCGAGGTCGGTAGCAACATGGCGGCCATTCAAATGGTCCTGGCCGGTGGAGGGATTTGCCTCATCCCCAGAATCATGGTGCAATCGGCCATTGCCCAAAATCAGTTACAGGAGATCCCCCTGGCCTCAGGGGTGCTGGAGCGCTCCCTAAATTGGGTCAGCCTGAAGGGGCGCCCTGTCAGCTTGCCCCGTCAGGCCTTCGAACAACTCTGCTGCACCCCGCCTGCTAGACCGTAAGGATGGTGGATCCCGTCGTCCGTCGAGCCTCCAGATCGCGATGGGCTTGCTGAGCGTCGCGCAACGGATAACGCTGCTGAATCTCCACCCGCACGTGCCCCTGCAACACTCGATCGAATAGCTCTGTGGCCGCGGCCACCAGATCATGGCGCTCTGCGGTATAGGTGGCCAGGGTGGGACGAGTTACAAACAGGGAGCCCTTGGCAGAGAGCAGACCCAGATCAAAGGGGGGCACCGGACCCGAGGACTGGCCAAAAAGAACCAGCATTCCCAAAGGGGCCAGACAATCCAGAGAGCCCATGAAGGTATCCTTGCCAACCGAGTCATAGACAACCTGTACTTTACGTCCCTGGGTCAGTGTGGACACGCGCTGGACAAAGTCTTCCTGCGTATACAGAATCGTGTGATCGCAGCCATGGGCTTGGGCCAAGGCGGCCTTCTCGGCTGTGCTCACCGTCCCGATGACTGTAGCCCCCAAATACTTGGCCCATTGACACAGCATCAAACCCACCCCTCCGGCCGCCGCATGGACCAGAATAGTGTCCCCACTCTTGACGGGATAGGTGCGACGCACGAGATACTGAACCGTCAGCCCTTGCAACATCATGGCCGCAGCCTGGCAATCGGAAATTCCTTCCGGGATTTTCACCACTCGATTGGCTGGCATCAGCCGAACCTCGGCGTAGGCTCCCAAGGGTCCCGATGCATAGGCAACCCGATCGCCCACTGCAAACTCGGTCACGTCCGGCCCTACCGATTCCACGACACCCGCTGCTTCCATTCCCGGAATGGCTGGCAACGCCATGGGATAAAGCCCTGT
>JAJZHV010000136.1 GCA_021804345.1 Pseudomonadota bacterium
TTCTATTGCCTATCCACAGGGCAATGCTGCTACAAATCCTTCGGGAGTACGTTGATAAGAGTTTGATTCCCGATACATTAGTTGGACATCTTATTAGTATCTACCCGACTGGATTCTTCCTTGAAGGATAGCCTGGATGGTTTTGAAAAATATTTCAACGAGCGCGACCGACGCTTAAAAGCCCTGTCCGAGGGGGAAATCCACGTCCATTTGAGCAAAGACATCCAACCCTCCTCTTCCACCCAGTTGGGCGTTCAAGGCCCGCAAGAGGAGATCCTGAAAATCTATTTTCGTGACTCGGGTCCGGGATTCGATTTTCACAGATGGCGTCATGCGCTCAAAAGCAATCAGCAGTTTCACGGGCGTGGTTTGAATCTGATTCGCTCCCAATGTAGCGCTGTCAGTTTTTTTGGTAACGGCTCGGAAGTGTTGGTGCAATTCAAGTTTACTTCTCATTGATCCATCCATAACCACAGACCAGCAAGCCCAATTTCCCATTCCCGTGAACCATTCCTCAACTTCGCATCGGCGGGCCGTGCTACTGCTCTCCTTTGCCGCCTTTACTAGTTCTGCCTCGGCGCGTTTATGTGACCCCATGTTGCCTGATCTGGCGCAAACGTTTCTGGTCTCCTCCCAAGACGCAGCCCAGGTGGTATCGTCATTTTCCGTGGCTTACGGGTTGCTACAGGCCTTTTATGGACCCTTGGGCGATCGCGTGGGCAAATTTCGTTTGGTGGCTTGGGCAACCTTGGCGTGCACTCTGGGCAGCATCGGTGCCTTGCTGGCTCAATCCATGTCAGCGATGGTCCTAGCCCGTTTGCTGACGGGGGCTACTGCCGCCGGTATCATTCCCTTGTCCATGGCCTGGATTGGCGACACCATTGCCTATGAGGAGCGGCAGGCCACCCTGGCCCGGTTTTTGGCCGGACAGATTCTGGGGGTCATTGGCGGGCAGTTCATTGGTGGCTTGTTTACCGATTCCCTCGGGTTTCGCTGGGCCTTTGGATTCATGGCCCTGTGCTATGCCCTCATTGGCTCCTGGGTGATGTGGGAATCCTGGCGCAACGAATCCACCCATCCCAATCCCTCAAGTCCGAGTGTTTCCCGTGGGGTTTTGGGACAATCACTGCATGTTTTCTCCATCCCCTGGGCCCGCATGATTCTGTGGACCGTGTTTTTTGAAGGGATGGCCGTATTTGGCCCCCTGGCCTTCATTCCCACTTATTTGCATGCTCGCTGGGGCCTTTCCCTGACGGGTGCCGGGGCACTGATGGCGGCCTTTGGTGTGGGCGGTTTTTCTTATATTCTGTTTGCGCGCAAGTTTGTGGCCCGCTTTGGTGAGGTCGGTCTGGCTCGTCTGGGTGGGGCGGTTCTGGGAATGGCCTGGCTGGTGCTGGCTGTGGGAAACCACTGGATCTGGGCAGTATGTGGCAGTTACCTGATTGGTTTGGGCTATTACATGTTGCACAACACCTTGCAGACCAACGCGACTCAAATGGCTCCGGAAGTTCGCGGGACGGCTGTTTCCCTGTTTGCCTCGGCGTTTTTTATGGGCCAATCCCTGGGGGTGGTCATTGCTGGCAACCTTCTGGCGCGTTGGGGGATTCCGCTGGTTTTTTTATGGGCTGCGGCCTGGTTGCCCCTGTTAGGAATGATGTTTTCCCGGGCTTTGCGGCGGCGCGCCACAGCGCTCCACGACCGCGAAGGGTGAGTGCTGCTGCCTGCGCAGATAGTCCAGAACCTCTGACGCACGTCCTCGGAACATGATGCGAGGCTCCTTTTGCTTGGCCTGATAGTGGTACATGGGGTCGTAATATTCACGCAGCAGGGTGCTAATCCAGGCGCTGTGAAGGGCTGCCGAGCCCTCCTCGGCTTGGGCCCATAGGGCGCGCTCCATTTGCTGGCGTAATCGTTGCAGGCGTTCGCCTCCCAGTCGTTTGGCAATACCGGACAAGCTGTCGCGCAAGTGCTGGGCAAAGTCTGCAAAACCTTGCGTGACCCCCCGCAGGGCCACAAATTCCTGATGCAGGTCGATCACATAGGTTTGCAGAATGCGCTGCACCCGCAGTGTAAAGTCTTCTTCCAGCCACACCAGAGGTGCCTGCTGCATGCGGTGATAGAACGCCGGTGGCAATGCGCAGCGCCCGATGAATTGGCCTTCGTCCTCCACGACGAGGTGCGGCAGAGCCTGCGCCCGGCTTTGAAGAATGCGCATGGCCAAGCGATGTTCGAATTCGATGGGTGTGGGCTGCTCCTCCAGGCGCTTTCCAAAGCTGGACCCGCGATGTCCGGCAAACGCTTCCAGGTCCAAGGCGTGCTCTAGTTGGGTGAGGAGCTCGGTTTTTCCTGTGCCGGTTAGCCCACCCAAGACGATCAAGGAGAGGGCCGGCGCTCCAGGGTTTAGCTGCTCCAGTAAAAAATGGCGTACCGCCTTGAATCCACCGGTAATGCGCGGGTATGGGTAGCCCGCTTGGGCCAGCCATTGCTGTGCAATGCGCGAGCGCAAGCCCCCTCTGAAGCAATACAGATGGCCCTGAGGATGCGTTTGCGCAAAGTGAACCCAGGACTCGATCCGGTGTTGCCGGGTGGTACCCGATACCAATGACAAGCCCAGTTCTACGGCTGCTTGCTGCCCTCTCTGCTGATAACACAGACCCACCTGATGGCGCTCCTCATCGTTCATGAGGGGCAGATTGACCGCTCGGGGAAGCGCTCCTTTAGCAAACTCTACCGGTGCACGCACATCCAGCAAAGGGGTGTCCTGCTGTAATACGGCGGCGTAATCGGCCGTCTCGGCGAAGGCGGAGGGTGCAGAAAGCATTCTGATTGCGGGGCCGATTGCCGGATTGGTTGCGCGTAAAGGGGTGAGGGCCGAAAGCGGACTGGGGTGGATGGAGATCATGGGTGCAACTGGACCAGCAGGTTGTTTTGCCGCGCAGCGAAATGGCCGATGCCATACACGCTCAGGTGTTGTTGCTTGGCCAGGTCCAGAAAGCGGGACTCCTGCGCCGGGTCCACAGCCACCAATAGACCGCCACTGGTCTGGGGGTCGCACAGCAGATGTTTTTGAGCGGGGCTCAGGGGGCTGACGAGCTGCGCAAAACTGTCAAAGTTGCGCTGTGTGCCTCCGGGAATGCAGCCTAGTTCTATGTACAGGTCCACATGTTCCAGGCGGGGAACGGCCGCGTCATCCAGATGCGCACATAATCCGGCCCCTTGTGCCATTTCCACCAGATGCCCCAACAGTCCAAAACCAGTCACATCCGTCATGGCGCGTACGCCTTCGAGCTCCCCCAAAGTCTGCCCAAAGCGGTTGAGCTGGCACATCCAGTGGCAGGCAATGCCTTCATCTTCTGGGCGTAACAGGCCTTTTTTTTCAGCGGTAGTCAAGATGCCGATGCCCAAGGGCTTGGTTAGATACAGCCGACAGCCCGCGTGCGCGGTGTTATTGCGTTTCAGGCAGGATTTTTTCACCCTGCCGGTGACCGCCAAACCAAAAATGGGTTCGGGGGCATCGATGGAATGCCCGCCAGCCAGGGGAATACCCGCCTGGGCGCATATTTCCCGGCCGCCGCGCAATACGTCGCGCGCCACGTGGGTGCCAATTTTTTCCAGGGGCCAGCCCAGAATGGCAATGGCCAGAAGAGGTGTGGCGCCCATGGCATAAATGTCGCTTAAGGCATTGGTGGCTGCGATTCGTCCAAAATCGAAGGGATCGTCCACAATGGGCATGAAGAAATCCGTGGTGGAGACGACTCCTTCCTCCTCGTTCCAGGCGTACACGGCGGCATCATCGCGGGAGGCGTTGCCTACCCAGAGCGCCGGGTCGGGCGGCGGTTGGGGGGCATTGTCCGTGGCCAGGATACGTTCCAGCACGGCGGGGGAAAGCTTGCAGCCACAGCCAGCGCCGTGGCTATATTGAGTCAGACGGATGGGTAAAGGCATGGGTCAGAAGGGTTCCTAAGGGTGTTTGCCAGGGTTTACAGGGAGTTGAGCCGCACGTTTATTGTCCTCGCTGTGGCGGATGCAGTTTTCCCACGCCCCTCGACTGGGGCTGTGGGGATCCATTTCAAGCAAACAGGCACATTGACAGGAAGCGCTGTCATAGCATGCGCTCATCTGAC
>JAJZHV010000137.1 GCA_021804345.1 Pseudomonadota bacterium
TGGTGGTAGTTGACCTTGTAGCCGTTTTCCGGCGAATCGCGATAGCGATCGGCCCATACGGCGGACGACACCGGATCATGGGCGGTGAGGGGGTCGGGGTCCTGGGCCAGCAGGCGCGACACCCACGCCCGAGTGCGGGGGGCGGCCTCATCCAGCGCAATCTGGGCCACCACTTCATGGCCCAGATCGCCCCAGGCCCGGGCCTGGGAGCTCATCCCCAGCAGCCCGAACAGTCCTAACAGCCCCAGCAGCATCGGGAAGGAACAGGCCCGCTTTACCAGAAGATTAGAATGAGTCTGGTTCTTGCGTAAGACCGTACTCTGGTTGCACAATAGCATCTTGTCATCCATCATCGAACGAGGACTTCGCATGTCAGTCAAAGAGACCATCGAGCAGCAGGTCAAAGGCCATCCCGTGGTGTTGTACATGAAAGGCAGCCCGGATTTTCCCCAGTGCGGATTTTCCGCCAACGCGGTAAAAATTCTGCGCGCTTGCGGGGTCACCGACCTATTCAGTGTCGATGTCCTGCAAAATCCGGATATTCGCCAGGGTATAAACGGATACGCCAACTGGCCGACCATTCCCCAGTTGTACATCAAGGGCGAATTCGTGGGCGGGTCAGACATCATGTCCGAACTGTACCAGAGCGGCGAACTCAAGCAAATGCTGGTCTGAGGGATCGCCTTCCAGGCTCTCTCAGGAACGGAGGGACTCTTCCTTGAATTTGCGTCGATAGGCGGCCAGAGCCTCGATGTATTCCCGGGTAGTTTTGGGCATCGGAGTCCGGGCCCGGGAAATATCGCTGATGATCGCTTGGCCATGCCCGATCAAACGCAGACCTTCCTCCTGCAACCGTCCATATTCCAGGCTCATGCCGGGATGAATGACGGGCCTGAAGGTGAGCAGGCTTTCGCTAGCCACGACAAAATCGGGCCAAACCCGGAAGATGAGGGGGTCGGTTTGCAGGGTTTCGGCCTTGCGCCGGGCCGCCTCGGCCAGTTTTTGAACAAAGGGTGGCAGTCCTGTAAAATCCGGGTCATCCTGAAAATTTTCCACAATCGCGTTGGCGATGCGGTCGATGTCCTGCATGGTAGCGGCAATCTTGATGTAGCGCGACTCAAAGAACAGGTCCACTGGAATGGAAAAGGCGTGCAGAGGCTCGCCCCAGAGTTCGTCGATGCCTTCCTCACCACTGCGGTGCAACACCAGTTTGCCCAGGGACAGCGCTTCCTGCAAACAGCGTCCGCATTCCCGCAACAGCGCATTGTCTGAGGCAATCTCCACGCCTAGGGTTTGAATTTCTACCAACTTGGTGATGATGTCGGTGGCCCGGTTGAACAAGGCTCCGGCCAGCATGGCGCCTTTGACGCGTTTGTGAGCGGGTTCGTTTTCCGCCTCATAGGCTTGATGCGCTTCGTTGAGCCGGACGCCGGGAATGTTGATACCATGCTCCACATGATTGAACAGGCGCCGCGTCAGGGCTGTGATGAGTTGGCGCTTGGCATTGAGCGTGTCGGCGGGGGGCGCGTAGAATTTGATCCAGTAGCCGTCGTAATACACCCGTTCCATGCCGTCAAAGACCTGGCGGGTTCCCGGGGCAGGCTCACCAGAGGATGGTGTGAGCGCTGAGTGTGTGGGTATGGCTGGTGCGGAAAGGGTTTGCATAAACGAATGACATGACTTGCAAAGAGCGCTAGTGTATGCCTGATTCGGCATAAAAGGGTAGAGGTTTTCTGATGACTATTGGTTTGATTGGTGGCAGTGGGGTGTATGATCTGCCGGGGCTGAGGCATACCCGCTGGATGAAGGTTTCTTCGCCCTTTGGCGAGCCCTCCGACGAGTTGTTTTGCGGTGAACTGGAGGGACAGCCGCTTGTGTTTTTGCCGCGCCATGGACGCGGTCACCGCCTGCCGCCTGGGCATATCAATTACCGCGCCAATATCGATGCTCTCAAGCGGGCGGGGGTCACGCAACTCATTTCCTTCAGCGCCGTGGGTTCCTTGCGCGCACATCTGGCTCCTGGCACCTTTGTGCTGGTGGACCAGTTCATCGACCGTACCGTGGGGCGGGCCAGCACTTTTTTTGGACCGGGCTGCGTAGCCCATGTGTCTATGGCGCGCCCGGTGTGCGCGCGGCTGGGGGGGCATCTGGCACAGGCGGCCGATGGGCTGGGACTGGCGCTGGCCCGTGGCGGTACCTATCTGGCCATGGAAGGGCCACAGTTTTCCACCCTGGCCGAATCCGAGCTGTACCGCAGCTGGAACGCCGATGTGATTGGCATGACCAATCTGCCCGAGGCCAAGCTGGCCCGGGAGGCAGAGCTTTGCTATGCCAGCGTGGCCATGGTGACCGACTACGATTGTTGGCACCCTGACCATGAGGACGTGACCGTCACGCAGATCATTGCTCTGCTCACGGCCAATGCGGAGCGCGCCCGCACCCTGATCCGCGCGGCCATTCCTGTGGTGGGCGCCGATGCCCAGGCGCCCCACTGCGCGTGCCGCCGGACACTGGACCATGCTCTAGTGACTGCCCCCGAGGCTAGGGATCCGGACATTCTGACCCGTCTGGATGCGGTGGCTGGAAGGGTGCTGGGATGATGACTGGTCTGGATGCCGGGGCCGCGCCCGGTGCGCAATTGGTTGCGGCGATGCAGCGCCTGCTGGACCTGGGCCTGAATCAGGGGATGACCGGCAACGCCTCGTTGCGCCAGGGCCTGCCGTCCGCGCTAGCATCCCCCCTGGGTGGGGTGCCGGGCACCGCCGGGTGCGGCTTCTGGATCACGCCCACGGCGCTGTCCGTAGAGCACATGCAGCCCCATCACATGGTTTTTATGGACCTGGAGGGAGTGGTACACGGGGCCGGAACGCCCTCCAGCGAGTGGCGCTTTCACCGCGATATCCTGCTCTCCCGCCCCGAGGTGGGGGCGGTCATCCATGCTCACAGCCCCTTCGCCACCACTTTGGCCTGTGGGCACCGGAGTATCCCGGCCTTTCACTACATGATTGCCCAATTAGGTGGCGAGGACATCCGCTGTGCGCCCTACGCGCTGTTTGGCACGCAAGCCCTGTCCGATGTCGCGCTGCAGGCACTGGAAGGGCGCCAGGCCTGTTTGTTGGCCAACCATGGCATGATTGCCTTAGGAAGTGATCTGACCCAGGCCCTGGTGCATGCCCAGGCGCTGGAGTCCCTGTGCGAGCAATACTGGCGCGTGCTGCAAATCGGCCCGGCACATCTGCTGGACGGCACACAAATGGCGCAGGTCCAGGAGCGGTTCAAGGGATATGGTCGGGGTTAGCCCGGTTTGTCCCCGCCAGCCGACGATCGCAACAAAAGTAACCGGATGTGTCAACCAACGGCTGGGCAAGACGTTTTAGGAGTGCAGCTCGTCGTACAGAACCCACTGTAGTAACCATGCTATAATGCTGCGCCCCTTGAGGGAATCACCCGATTTCGGTTTTTAGTGAAAGACCATTTAACTTTAAGGAAATAACCATGATTCGTTCCGCTCTGATTGCTGCCATGCTTGCCGCTTTTACCGCTACCACCTTCGCTGCTGATGCGCCTGCTCCTGCCGCCGCTCCCGCCAAGGAAGCCAAAGATACCAAGAAAGAAGAAAAGAAAGCTGAAGTGAAGAAAGAAAAGAAAATGAAGAAAGAAAAGAAAGCTGAAATGAAGAAGGACGAAGCCAAGAAGGACGAAATGAAGAAAGACGAAATGAAGAAATAAGGACCCCGGAAACGGCGCAATGTGATCATCGCGCCCCTGGGATCATAAAAAAGGCGACATAGTCGCCTTTTTTATTTCGGTGGCCCCGGCTGGACCCGCCGGCTCAGATCACGCCAACGACCAGCAGCAATACCCGATCAACCGTCTTCATCCTTTCTTCATCCAGACGGCCAAAAGCTTCGCTGATGTTGTACCGCGGAAGCGTCGCAAGTTTGTCCACCATGACCTGCGACAGCGTGTGCAACCCATTGACGGGACTTGGCTCCACAGTCACGCGAAATGCGGCATTTCGCAGATGGCTTGTGACTGGGCAGAGCACAACGCTATCTAAATCGGTCAAAAGGTCGGAATGAACGACCAAGGCTGGTCGCGGTTTGCCATAGTC
>JAJZHV010000138.1 GCA_021804345.1 Pseudomonadota bacterium
CGGGCGCATCGAGTTGTACGACAGCGAACGGCCGCTATTCGATTTGTACGGCGTCGCAGACGAAATCCAGCGCTCGCTGGATCGCAAGGTGCCGCTCAAATCTGGCGGCTACCTGATCATCGATCAGACCGAAGCCATGACCACAATCGACGTCAATACGGGCGGATTTGTGGGCGGACGCAATTTTGACGACACCATCTTCCGCACCAATCTGGAAGCCGCGCAAGCCATGGCCCGGCAGTTGCGCCTGCGCAATCTGGGCGGCATCGTCATTGCGGATTTCATCGATATGGAAAACCCGGAACACCGCGAGGCCGTTTTGGCGGAGTTCCGCAAGGCGCTGTTACGTGATCGGACGCGGGTCACCGTCAATGGCTTTACTGCCCTGGGGCTGATCGAACTCACCCGCAAGCGCACCCGCGAAAGCCTGGCCCATGTGCTGTGCGAACCTTGCCCCTGTTGCAAGGGCAGTGCCCAGGTTAAAACGCCGCAAACCGTCTGTTATGAGATTCTGCGCGAAATCGTTTTGGCCGCACGGCAGTTCGAGGCACGAGAATACCGGATCATTGCACATCAACGCGTGATCGATCTGTTTTTGGATGAGGAGTCCCAAAGCCTAGCGGGTGTCAGCGAATTCGTGGGCAAGCGCATCAGCCTGCAGGTGGAATCCCAGAATCATCAGGAGCAGTACGACGTGGTCCTGATGTAGCGCTTGCGCCAGGCTCAGGCCCCCCTACTTTCCTTACATGAGTCGCTGCGCCAGCATTTCCAGGGCCCCGATCAGAACAGTGAGGGTTAACTGGAAAATGACCATCAGGACGACCGGCGTCAGGTCCACCGTCCCCATGAGGGGAATGATACGGCGCAAGGGGTTTAGAAACGGCCGGGTCAGGGCGTCTACCGCCGGCATGATGGGACTATAGGGATTGATCCAGCTCAGAACGGCCAGCAAAAACACGGCGCCCATGAGCAGATAAAGGCCGTGGCGCAGTACGGTCACCCACCCCATTACCAGCACCCAGGGAATGAAATGGACCAGATCGAGGGGACGCACCATGCCCAGCAAGGTAAGGTTGGCGGCCAATAGCAGGCATTCCAGCAACCAGGCCCAGAGCAGCGGAGAATAGTCCACCCCCCGAAAACCGGGGATCCAGCGGCGCAAGGGGCGCACGGCAAACTCGCTTAAGGAAACAGCAAATTCACTGAGCGGATTTCGATAGGGGGCACCCACCACCTGCAACAGAAAGCGCAGCAGGGCGGCAAAGGAGAAGATTCCAAAGACCAGCTCAAAGAGAGATTCCATCAATCCAGTCAATTGTTGACTCCCACGCCCTGTTCTAGGCGCGCACCCAATTCGCGAGAACGCTGTGCTGCCGCCCGAATGGCTTCGCCAATAGTCTGCTCCATGCACGCCACATTCAGCACAGACAAAGCCGCTTCGGTGGTTCCGCCCGGCGAGGTGACCCGCTCCCGCAACTGTGTGGGCGAATCAGAGCCCGCCTTGGCCAGCATGGCAGCCCCCTGTACCGTATCCAGCACCAAGGTGTTAGCCGTAGCCGCATCCAGACCCAACTCCTGGGCCGCCCGGAGCATAGCCTCCATCAACAGAAACACATAGGCTGGGCCGCTGCCCGATACAGCCGTCACCGCATCCAGGTCGGATTCCTGATTGACCCAGACGGCAGACCCCACGGCGCGCATGAGCGACTGGGCATGCAGGCGATCTTCGGAGGACACTTGGGGCATGGCGTAGAGCCCTGCCGTGCCTTGCTGGATCAGTGCCGGCGTATTGGGCATGACGCGCACAATATTGACGTGGCCCTTAAGCCAGCGGGAGAGCAGGGCGGTGCCAATGCCGGCGGCAATACTGATGACCCGCAAATCGGTGGCCAGAGGGGGCATGGCCTCGGTCACGGCCTGCATCTGTTGAGGTTTGACGGATAACACCAGAGTTCCGGCATCGTGCAGGGCATGGGCCAGCGTGGGGTGAACCTGGATTCCCCACCGTTGGTGCAGCCGCTGTGCCACTTCGGGTTGAATGTCCACTACACCGATATGAGAGATGGGCTGCCCGTGGGCCACCAAGCCGCCAATTAGCGCGGAGGCCATATTGCCGCCGCCAATAAAAATGATGCTCATGTGTTGTTGCGCTCCCCGAAAATGGCTGTGCCAATGCGCACTATTGTAGAGCCTTCTGCCAAGGCCGCGATATAGTCTCCCGACATCCCCATGGACAAGGTATCCAGATCATACCCGAGCCGGAGCAACCGTTCCTGCTCTTGTCGCAAGCGGGCAAAGCGCTGGCGTTGCAACTCTACGCACGAGGAGGGCTCGGGCAAGGTCATCAGGCCGCGCAAATGCAATCCGGGCAACAGGGCCACACACTGCGCCAATTCTTCAAGCGCCTGTGGCGCAACTCCGGATTTGCTGGGCTCCTGGCTCAAGTTGACCTGTAAACAGACTTGCAGGGGCGCAAGCCCCGCTTCCAACCGACTGTCCGACAGGCGCCGGGCAATCCTGTCACGCTCCACGCTGTGCACCCAGGAAAAATGACGCGCAATCACAGTGGTTTTATTACTTTGTATCGGACCGATGAAATGCCACCGAATCGGCAACGAGTGGAGCGCGGTCAGTTTGGGCAAGGCTTCCTGCACATAGCTTTCGCCAAAGTCGCGTACGCCAGCCTCATAGGCCGCGCGCAGGGCTGCCGGCCCCTGGCCTTTGCTCACCGCCACCAGCGTGACCACGCGTCCTTGAGCCTTGTCCCGGATCTGATGCTGCAACTGGAGGACTTGCTCGGCGATGGACATGAACAGGCACCCGGCCAAATGGTTTATCATATCCCACTGGCACATCACTTTCTCAGGTCTTTCATGGCTGGACTGACTCCGCAAACCCCTTGGCCCACGGACATCACCCTGCACCAGGGTTCGCGTCGCCTGGAAGTGTCCTTCACTGACGGCAAATCCTATTCCTTTCCGCTGGAGTATCTGCGCGTGTACTCCCCCTCGGCCGAGGTGCGCGGACACGGGCCGGGCCAGGAGGTCCTGCAAACCGGCAAACGCCTGATTAGTATCGAGGAAATCATTCCGGTTGGGCAGTATGCCGTCCAGATCCGGTTTTCTGATGGCCATGACACCGGAATCTACTCATGGGACTATCTCAAGGAGCTGGGGGTCAATCAGGATGAATATTGGGCCACCTATCTCAACCGAATGGAAGCTGCCGGCGCCAGCCGCGATTCTCACTGATCATGAATAGCACCACGCATTTTGGATTTACCGAGGTGGACGAAGCGGAAAAGGCCCGCAAGGTCGCTCAGGTTTTCGACTCTGTCGCTTCGCGTTACGACCTCATGAACGACCTCATGTCCGCTGGAATGCATCGTTTGTGGAAAAAATTCACGCTGCACGTGGCGGCTGTGCGCCCCGGCGAACACGTGCTGGACCTGGCCTCCGGCAGCGGTGATCTGGCTAGCGGTTTTGCCCGAGCCACAGGCCCCGGTGGTCGTGTGGTCATGACCGATATCAATCATGCCATGCTCTCCCGGGGTCGGGATCGGCTGCTGGATCGTGGCCAGATACTGCCCACCGTGCAGTGCGACGCCGAAGCCCTCCCCTTTGCGGACAACAGTTTTCACTGTGTCAGCGTGGCCTTCGGCCTGCGCAACATGACCCATAAGGAAAAGGCCCTGACGGAAATGTACCGGGTCCTCAAGCCCGGTGGGCGGGCCCTGATTCTGGAGTTTTCGCGCGTGTGGGCCCCGCTGCAGCCGCTCTACGACGCCTATTCCTTTCGCCTCATCCCTCAAATTGGGCGCTGGGTGGCCCAGGATGAAGCCAGCTACCAGTACCTGGCCGAATCCATTCGCATGCATCCGGATCAGGACACATTGGGAGACATGATGAAAGTTGCCCAATTCGATGCCGTGAACTGGTTCAACCTTTCGGCGGGTGTGGTCGCACTCCATCGGGGTTACAAGTGGTAAAAACTCTGCTGCTGGAACGCCTGGAGCAAGCCCTGCAGCAGATTTTTTCCACCGCCCCCTGGGCCGCAGCGCGCCTGCAGCCCTTTGCGGGCTGCACCCTGCAACT
>JAJZHV010000139.1 GCA_021804345.1 Pseudomonadota bacterium
AGGGCATCCATGTACTCCTCTAGGGTTTGAACCAGCGCAGCATTGGGGGCGAAAAAGGGATTCTGCTCCACCTCGGACCAGGCGTTAAACGGAATCGACACGGGTCCCAACTGCGATAAATAGCCGCGCACCTCGACCCCATAGCGTTGCCGCAGCCACTTCTTGGCGATGGCACCAGCGGCCACACGAACCGCGGTTTCGCGCGCCGACGCGCGCCCTCCCCCGCGATGATCCCGCAAACCGTATTTTTGCAGATAGGTGTAATCCGCATGCCCCGGGCGGAAGGCTTGGGCGATGCGGTCGTAATCATGACTGCGTTGATCCTGATTGCGAATCAGCAAAGCAATCGGGGTTCCTGTGGTGACGTCTTCAAACACCCCCGACAGAATTTCCACCTGGTCGGGTTCGCGTCGTTGCGTGACATGGCGTGAAGTGCCCGGCTTACGCCGGTCCAGCTCCTGCTGAATATCGGCTTGAGCCAAGGGCAATCCGGGCGGACAGCCATCCACCACACAACCGATGGCCGGCCCGTGGCTTTCGCCAAAGGAGGTCACGCAAAACAGTCGACCCAGGGTGTTCCCTGACATGGAATGGTCCCTCGCATAATCAATCCACAAAGTTTAACATAGCGCCTTCAGGATCTTTTGAAACTAGGCCCATCGAATAACCCGTCGACGCTGCAGGGTCGTACAGAGAGGATGTCATGCTGGAAGATTTACGCAAGAACGCGCTGGACTATCACCGCTACCCCACTGCTGGAAAACTGGAAATTAGTGCCACCAAGCCCATGGCCACCCAAACCGATCTCGCCCTGGCCTACAGCCCCGGTGTGGCAGCGGCCTGCGAAGCCATCGTGGACAATCCCGGCGAAGCGCGTTTTCTGACCAGCCGCGCTAATCTAGTGGGAGTCGTCACCAACGGCACGGCTGTTCTGGGCCTGGGGTCGATTGGCCCTCTGGCGGCCAAACCTGTGATGGAAGGCAAAGCGGTCCTGTTCAAAAAATTTGCCGGCATCGACTGTTTTGATATCGAGCTGAACGAAACCAACGTGGACAAACTGGTGGATGCCATTGCCGCGCTGGAACCCACCTTTGGCGGGATCAATCTGGAAGATATCAAGGCGCCGGAATGTTTTGAGGTGGAGCGGCGCTTGCGGGAACGCCTCAACATTCCGGTGTTTCACGATGATCAACACGGCACCGCCATCATCGTGGGTGCCGCCGTGCTCAACGGATTGGAGGTGGTGGGCAAGCGCATCGATCAGGTCCGGCTAGTGGCCTCTGGCGCCGGGGCCGCAGCCCTATCCTGTCTGGACATGCTGGTGGCTTTGGGCATGCCGCGCCAGAACATTCTGGTCACCGACCTGGCAGGGGTCGTCTATACGGGCCGTACCGAACTCATGGACCCCAACAAGGCGCGCTATTGTCAGGATACCGCGGCGCGCACTCTGGCCGAAGTCATTGCCGGCGCCGATATCTTTTTGGGCCTTTCTGCGGGCAAGGTACTCAAAGCAGATATGGTGCGCCAGATGGCAGCCAACCCCCTGATCTTTGCCTTGGCCAACCCGGAACCTGAAATCCTGCCGGAAGAAGTCCATGCCGTTCGGCAAGACGCCATCGTCGCCACCGGCCGCTCGGATTACCCCAACCAGGTCAACAATGTTCTCTGTTTCCCTTTCATTTTTCGGGGCGCTCTGGATGTGGGGGCCACCACAATCAATGAGGCCATGAAAGTCGCGGCCGTTCGCGCCATTGCCGACTTAGCACGGGCCGAACAATCCGACATCGTCAGCGAGGCCTATGGCAACCAACCCATGGCGTTTGGTCCGGATTACCTGATCCCCAAACCCTTTGATCCGCGCCTGATCGTCAAAATTGCCTCGGCCGTGGCCCAGGCGGCCATGGATAGTGGCGTGGCCACAAACCCCATCGGCGATATGGAATCCTACCGCGAGCGTCTCAATCAATTCGTCTACCACTCCGGCCTGGTCATGCGTCCGGTCTTTGCCCGTGCCAAAACTGCGCCCAAACGGATCGTCTTTGCCGAAGGGGAGGACGAGCGGGTATTACAGGCCGTACAGAATATCTGCGACCAGAAAATCGCCCGACCCATACTGATTGGTCGACCTGAAGTCATCGAGATGCGCATCAAGCGCCTGGGGCTACGCATTCAACCCGGGTCCGAGTTTGAGATGGTTAATGTGAATTCCGATTCCCGGTACCGTGAATACTGGCAACTGTATCACCAGATCATGGAGCGTCAGGGCGTTACCCCCCAGTTGGCCAAGCATGAGGTCTATCGGGAGCCTACACTCACCTCGGCCCTGATGGTGAAGCGTGGCGAAGCCGATGGCATGATTTGCGGCTGCATTGGCCGCTATGCCGCTCATCTGCACTTCATTAAAAACCTGTTGGGCCTGAAGCCCGGGGTATCGACCCCCGCAGCAATGAATATGCTCCTAAACCCCAAGGGCACCTATTTCATTTGCGACACCTACGTCAATCAGGATCCCAGTGCCGAGCAACTGGCAGAAATCATCGGTCTGGCGGCCGAGGAAGTGCAGCGTTTCGGGATCGTACCGCGCGTAGCCCTGCTGTCTCATTCCTCTTTCGGCAGTTCCAATTCCGAGTCTTCCGTGAAGATGCGTCAAACCCTGGAGCGGGTTACCCGACTGTACCCGCGTTTGGAAGTGGAAGGCGAAATGCATGCCGATGCCGCCATTTCTGACGAAATCCGCCAACGCGTGATGCCGGGTTCACGCTTGAAGGGGCGCGCTAATCTGCTGGTGATGCCCAATTTGGACGCGGCCAATATTGCCTACAATCTGGTGCGGGTCATCGGCGATAACGTGACCGTGGGACCGATCCTTTTGGGGATCAATGCTCCGGCCCATATTTTGACGCCTACGGCAACCGTGCGACGCATTCTCAACATGACAGCCCTGGCGGTGGTGGATGCACAACACCGGCTCTCCTAAAACCGATCTGGCACCATGACCCGGCCAAGCCCGCGCATTCTGCCGCATCGCCTTGAACCGGGGGCCACGATTGGCCTTTGCGCGCCCTCTGGTCTGGTACAAGAACCAGGCGCGCTGGACATGGCGCAACTCTACCTGGAGGAGCGCGGGTTTCGTGTCCTTCAGGCGCCCCACGTGCGTGCGCGGTGGGAGTATTTTGCCGGGACTGATCATGAACGCACGCAAGACTTCAATGCCCTGGCGCGGGACCCCCAGGTGCACCTGATCATGCCCGCACGGGGCGGTTATGGACTGACCCGAATCCTCTCAGGTCTGGATCTGCAAGCGCTTGTACAACAGCGCAAAATGGTGGTGGGGTTTAGTGACATCACCTTGCTGCATCTGGCATTGCTCGCGCAATTTGGCCTGGTCAGCTTTGCCGGCCCCATGGCCGTTCCCGATTTTGGGCATGCCCACCGGAGCACATGGCATGCGCCGCATTTTGAGGGTCTGTTGCAGGCGCATACCCACCTTTCGCCGCCCATCGCTCTGCCCTTTTCGGCCTGTGAGGGGGAAACCGGCCGGGTGCTGCGCGCCAGAATCGGCACCGGGATCGAAGGCACGCTGTGGGGCGGCAACCTGTCCCTGGTGGCCCACAGCGTGGGAACACCCTTCTGCCCGGTTGTGGAGGATGGAATCCTTTTTCTGGAAGAGGTGAACGAAGAGCCATACCACATTGAACGCATGCTCATGCAGTTGCATCACGCGGGCCTTTTACAGCGGCAACGGGCCCTGTTGCTAGGGCAATTCAACCGCTGCCAACCCACCAATGCCTCTGCCACACCCTATGCGCTCAGCCGCGTGGTGGAATATCTCCGTGGGTTGGTGTCGGTTCCTGTGCTGCAAAACCTCCCTTTTGGACATGTCCACGACAAGATCACCCTGCCCGTGGGTGGACGAGTGCGAATCACACTGCTGGATGAACGACACTATCAATTAGCGTTTAGTGAGTACAACGACAAAAACCCCTTGTAGCGTGAGCCACAGGGGGTTTTGTTGAAGGGGTGTCTGGCGGTGACCTACTTTCGCATGGGTAATCCACACTATCATCGGCGCTGTCTCG
>JAJZHV010000003.1 GCA_021804345.1 Pseudomonadota bacterium
TGGAGAGCGTGCAAAAGACCGGGCGCCTGGTCTGTGTGGATGAGGCCAGTCCGCGCTGCAACATCGCCACGGATATTTCGGCCCAGGTGGCCATGCAGGCCTTTGGTGATCTGAAGGCGGGCATCGAAATGGTGGCCCCACCCCATACCCCGGTGCCCTTTTCTCCCGCCCTGGAGGATCTCTACATTCCCAGCGCCGCCCAAATCGTTTTGGCCGTTCGTAAAACCTTGCAGGGGAGTGGTCGATCATGAGTGCAATCACTCCAATCATCATGCCCAAATGGGGTCTATCCATGAAGGAGGGTACGGTGACCTCTTGGCTGGTGGATGTGGGCACGGATATTACGGTGGGCATGCCTATTCTGGAGGTGGAAACCGACAAGATCGCCAACGCCATGGAAGCCCCCGACGCTGGCCTGTTGCGGCGCAGGGTGGCAGCAGAGGGCGACTTGCTGCCGGTCAAGGCCCTGCTGGGGGTGATGGCGGATGCCTCGGTAACCGAGGCCGCGATCGATGCGTTCATCGCAGCCTGGGTGACCCCCGCTGCCGAGGAAGATAGCGAACAGATGGCCTCGCCCTACCAGTTTGTGACGGTGGAGGGCATTACAGTGCGCTATACCCAGCGCGGGGCGCAATCGGGCACGCCGGTGCTGTTCATCCATGGCTTTGGCGGCGATCTGGACAACTGGCTGTTCAACATCGATGCCTTGGCGGAAAAGTATCCGGTGGTGGCCCTGGATCTGCCGGGACACGGACAATCCGAGGTGGCCCTGCCCGGACCCCGGTTGCAGGATCTGGCCCGATTTGTGGGGCAATTTCTGCAAGCGCTCAACCTGAGTGCGGTGCATGTGGTGGGACATTCCCTGGGAGGGGCCTTGGGCGCACGTCTGGCACTGGATGACCCCGGACGGGTGCAATCCCTGACCCTTATTAGCAGCGCGGGCTTTGGCCCCGAGATCGATTCCGGCTACATTCAGGGTTTTATCCAAGCGCGCTCGCGGCGCGACTTGAAGCCCGTGCTGGAGCGCTTGTTTGCCAATCAGGACCTGGTTTCACGGGCCATGGTGGATAACGTGCTCAAGTACAAGCGCTTGGACGGGGTGGATGCGCTCTTGGCCCAACTGGGAGAAGCCCTGTTTCCCCAGGGGGTGCAGCAGGACCAACCGGGGTTGGCCCTAGCGGGCACCAGCCACCCCCTGCTGTTGCTCTGGGGACAGGAGGACCAGGTCATTCCCGTGGCACACGCCTCCTATGCACCGCCCCGGGCCCGGGTAAAGCTCTTCGAGCACACCGGGCACATGGCGCAAATGGAACAGGCGGCCGAGGTCAATCGCCTGATTCTGGAGCATCTGGCGCGCTGATGGAAGAGCCCCGGAGGCTGGAAATTCTGCCGCTACCCCTGGCACAGCCTCCCGACGAACTGGCGTGGTTGCAACAGGCCCTTGAGGGCCAGGTGCGGGCTGTCGCGTGGCGCTCCCAACCGGCCCTAGTGGTGCCCGTGTCTTATCAGGCGCATGAACGCCTGCCGGAGGTGAGTGCGGATTTTGGCATCCACGGCTGGCCGGTTTGGGTGCGACGCTCGGGCGGCGGAGTGGTTCCCCTGGATCCGGGGGTGCTCAACCTGACCCTGGCTTATCCCACCTCGGGGCCGGGGCAAGGGGGCATGGAGCGGGTCTACGACAGCCTGTGTGGCTGGCTTGGGCGCGCGCTCGCTCGCCTAGGAATCGATGCGCGCGCCTTGGCAGTGGCGGGCAGCTACTGTGATGGGCGTTTCAATCTGGCTGTGGAACAAAACGGCGTTCCCTGCAAGCTGGCGGGAACAGCCCAGTATTGGCGCCATCGTGGCGGTCGGGATGCCGTGCTGGCCCATGCCACCTTGCTGGTGGATACAGATGTGGCGCACCTGACCGCGCAGGCCAACGCTTTCGAAGCGGCATTGGGCAGCACACGGCGTTATCGGGCATCCGCCATGACCCAGGTGGCGCACCTGTGGCAGGTGTTGCCCCCTCATCGGGGGGGGGCGGATGATCCTCTGCCGCGCACCTTGCAGGCGCTGGCAGCAGAGTTCCAGAGCGCGCTGGGCGGTGGGTTGGTCGTGCCGCCGGTTCAGGAGGTGCGACTGGCGCGTGGTAATACTTGATACAGCCAGGTTTCGCTGAGGGTGGTGTTGCCATGGCGCAAAAACAAGCGCACGTCCACGGCTTGCGTGGTGGGGATGGGGTAATCGAACACCACACGCCAATGCTCAGGGTTGCCCTCGGGGACGGGCTCCACATACACCCCGGTAAACTGCCCTTGGGCAGCACTCAGGACGGGCTCTGGGCGCGCTCCGGCCGGTAACTGGGCTAGCAAGGAGCCGCTAAATTCCACCACGTATTTTTCCACATCCTCAGGTCGTGGCGGGCCTGCTTCGCCCCCACGCCCCAGGCGTGTGGCTACACAGCGTGCCTGTTCGTGGGGGTAGGGCGCGTGCGTTTGCCAGTACAGGCGGTAATTCAGCGCCAGGCTAGCCCCTGCACGGGCTGGCGCTGCGGGCAGCCAGAAGGCCACCACATTGTCATAAATTTCTTCCTTGGTGGGAATCTCCACCAGGCAGACTTGGCCTTCTCCCCAGTCTTCCAGGGGCTCCACCCACAGGGCCGGGCGCCGTTCATAATGAATGGCATCCAGATAGTGGTCGAAATGACGTTCCCGTTGCATCAGTCCAAATCCCTTGGGGTGCTGGTCTGCAAAGTGCGAGGTTAGCACCTGGGCGGGGTTGTTGAGTGGACGCCACAGATGTTCACCCGCTCCGGTCCACAGTGCCAACCCGTCCGAATCATGGACCTCGGGGCGCCAATCCGTGGCGCGGGGTCGGTCGGCCTTGGCATACCAGTACATGGAGGTCATGGGGGCCAGGCCCAACTGGGCAATGTCGCGACGCAAAAACAGGCGTGCTTGCACGTGCATCAGAACAGCCTGATCACGGGTTAGGGTAAAACAATAGGCCCCCGTCAGACTGGCGCCTTCCAGCAGGGCATAGATGCGCAGGGAATGACTGTCCGGTTGGGCATCGGGCTCGAAGTAGAAACGGGTGAAGGCCGGAAATTCTTCCGTTTCTCCGGCAACCGCCACGTTGACGGCCACCCCGCGGGCAGAGAGGCCGTACTGGTAGGCATCGCCAATGGCGCGAAAATAAGAAGCACCCAGAAATGCTGCCCAGTCGTTATCCTGCCAGCCCGGCTGCCCTGGTCCACCCAACCGGCTTTCTTGGATCTTGAACCCGGCAAAGCCCGTGGTGGGCCCCAGATGACGTGCCGGGCTTTCGGCGGGGCTATCGAACAACTGCGGATCGTAGAGAATTTCCCGGGCCGCAAATAGGGGGTTGCCCTCCAGATCGGTATTCAGGGCCGAGGGAACACAGGGCACGCCCACAGCCGCCTCGGGGTGGCCTGCGTTTGTTCTGGTGGTGGGGCTGGAAGGGGGTTCGAGGGTGTACAGTTGCACCGCTACGGGAAAGAATTTTCCGGGATGAAAGAAGGCCACCGGAAACGCGCCGGGTCCGTCCCGGTAAAGGGCTTTGTCGGGTTTGAAATGAATCTGGCCATGGGCCGCCCAATCGATTTGATCTACCCATTCCGCCTGAGGGGCCACCCGGGGCACGTAGGGTTGAGCCACCAGAGATTGCGCGGTGGCAATCAGTTGGTTCCAGGAAAAGGGCTGTGCCGCACCCAAGCGCAACCCTTGGGCGGCATCTACCGCGCTAGTTGCACTGCTTGTACTCTCCGCACTGCTTGCGCCATCTGCACGATTGGCAACGCCGTTTGCTGCCTGCGTTAGCTGGTCAATACCCAGAACGCCCAGCCCCATAAGGCCCAAACGCTGCAGAAACAGGCGCCGCATCATAGGGTTCCTGGGCAGGCGCCGCCTGCTTGCAAGGCCAGTAAAGGGCCGTGTCCCTGTGGCCCCGAGGCCGTGTGTCGTCCGGAGGGCATGACCAAGCGCTCAGTGTGGGGTGGAATCGATGCGATCCTTGAGGGCATGGGCCCGCTCCTGAAGGCCCTCGTAGGCATCCCGCAGTTGATCGGGCAAGGCCGGATCACCCACCAGAACGCCTAGGGTTTCCACCAGGCTGTAGATCAGTCCCTTGGCAGCGCCAGCGGCGATCTGCCCCTTGCTTAGCGCGTGGTCTAGGTGTTGCAGGGCTTCGTCCAGATGTTGCGGATGTGCGGTCATGGTGTCCTGCTATGAGAGGGCCGATGAAGATCAAAGCCAGAAAGATCAGAGGCTTTTCAGTGTAACTTATTTTCGGCGCATGGAGCGGGTTGGCCGCGTGCGTTTGGCCACCGGAGCGGGTCGGGGGTAATGGCGAAATTTCCAGACCATGTGCCAGGCGCCTACGGCTGCGGCCCAGGCCACCACCTTGGCCAGGTCCGAATCGATGATGAGCAGATCCATTTGCAGGGCCACGGCAAACATGGTGAGATTGAGGGCGACGATGGCAAATACGGCAAACAAGACGTTAAAACCGGGAATCATGATGAAAAATCTCCTGAGAGGGGTCAAGCCAAGTCATGTTACTTTAAGCCCAGTCGGGCATGGGGGTTAGCGCGTGCCCATCCATTTGTCGATGATACCCAGTTTGGCCAACACGACAAACAAAACGATCCCGATCAGGATGCCAAGTCCAAAGGATTGTACGAGTGAGCTCATGAGTGGTACCTCGTTAGCCCTAAAGGGGGCCGCACACTACAGAATGATCCAGATGGCACCAAAAATCAATACACCGTTTGGGCTAGGCCTGGCGCAAATGAACCAGGGCCTGACGAACGATGTCGCTGAGCGGCGTGGCCGGATGTTCCGCCAGATAATTCAGGAAATTGCGTTGCATGCGCGGTTCCCAGAAGCGCTGGATGTGGTTGGCCACATCGCGCGCCGCCTGCTGCTGGTCGGGCATGGCTTCGAAGAAGGCGCCGATGTCATGGGCCATTTTAACTAGGGTATGGGCGGCCTGGGCATGATCTTTAGGAGAGTGCGCAACCTGGACCTGGGCCGCATTTTCTTGGACGGAATTCCCCGCATCCGGGGTGGGTTGATGAGCAGTGTCGTGACTGGGCATGATGGTGTGATCTCTGGCAAAAATGGACGCCGAGCGTCCCACAGAACAAAAGAACCGCGCGATATAAAATGTTCGACGTGGCATTAGAGTGTGATGATACATGCGTTGTAGCGATAGGGCGGTGCCGGATGGGGAGAAACGATCCGGCATGAGCAGGGGAGCAGGTGATCCGGTCTTGAAGCGATAGGATGAAAGGAAACCTCGGACGAACAGAGGACATGTCCCACACGCCTTCAGGAGGAGATGGGGCCGCTGGGGGCAGTATCGAACAAACGCTGCGGATGGCTGTACAGCGTCATCTGTCCGGGGCGCGCAAAGCCCACCAGGGTTTGGCCGTGGCGTTGGGCCAGATCGACGGCCAGTGCGGTGGGGGCTGAAATAGCCACCAGGATTTCCACGCCCTGCTGCACACTTTTTTGCACCATTTCCATGCTGGCGCGACTGGTAATCAACACCGCGCTCAGGGCGGGAGTGGCTGGCGTGTGGGCCACGGCGTGGGCCCGGGCGCCCAGCAGCTTGTCCAGGGCATTATGCCGCCCCACGTCTTCCCGTCCCAGCACCACCCGGCCGCTCGCATCCAACCAGAAAGCGGCGTGTGTGGCTCCCGTCTGGCGCTGCAGGGGTTGATGGGTGGCGATTTGCTCTAGCGCCTGCTGCAGAGCCTGCAGGGAAAGACGTAGGGTTTGCCCTAGGGGCGGCAGAGGCCGAAAGACCTGGGCCAGTTGTTCCGCACCGCATAACCCGCAACCTGTACGCCCGGTGAGATTTTTGCTCCGACTGGCCAGGCGCGTGGCACAGGCGGGGGTAATCTGCAGTTGCAGGCGAATGCCACCACCGGGGTAGGACTCGCGCTGCACCTGGAGCAGATCTGAGGGGGTGTCGATCAGCCCCTCTGTGAGAGAAAAACCCAGGGCAAAATCCTCCAGATCGGTGGGCGTGGCCAGCATGACCACATGAGGCAGGCCGTTGTATTCCAGAGCGATGGGGGTTTCTTCCGCCACCGGGTCCTGGCGGGTTTCGTAGCCCCTGGCCTGCTGCCAGCGCTGGGTGGGCACTAGGGTCAGGGCAAGGGGCGCGGCGGGATTAAGCACGCTGCTGCTGAGCTCTGCAGCTGATCCGGGAGCGGCTGGCAGGCTTTGTGCCAGCCCAGGACCAGACATGATCGTGCGTTGTCACCTGGGCGCGCCTAACTGGGCTCGGAGGCGCTGTGATGCGTGGCCTCTTGGGATTGCAACGCCTCGTTGACCAGTTGTCCCTTGAGCAATTGCAATTGGTGTTTGTTAAAGCGCTGGTAATTGGCCTGCCACTGGCTCACATGCAGCACGCGCGCCACCTGCACGGCGGTGACCTTGTATTCCGGGCAATTGGTAGCCCAGTCGGAGTTGTCGGTGGTGATGACGTTGGCCCCGGATTCGGGAAAATGGAAGGTGGTATACACCACGCCCGGTTGCATGCGTTCGCTTAGATGGGCGCGCAGCACGGTTTCGCCGGCGCGGGAGGCCACGCCCACCCAGTCGCCCTCATGAATGCCGCGTTCTTCGGCGTCGTGAGGATGGATTTCCAGCGTGTCCTGGGGATGAAACACCACATTTTGCGTGCGTCGCGTTTGTGCCCCCACGTTGTACTGGGACAAAATCCGCCCGGTGGTCAGCAGCAGGGGAAAGCGGCGCGTGATTTTTTCGTCGGTGGGCACATAGCGCGTGAGCATGAAGCGCCCCTTGCCCCGCACAAACTGGTTCACATGCATCAGGGGCGTGCCCGTGGGATGCTGGGCATCGCACGGCCATTGCACCGTGCCCTCCCGATCTAGCAGGGCATAGCTGACTCTGGAGAAGGTGGGGGTTAAACGGGCAATCTCATCCATGATCTGGGAGGGATGGGTGTAATGCATGGGATAGCCCAGGGCATTGGAGAAGGCCTGGGTGATTTCCCAGTCGGCCATTCCGGCGCGCGGTGGCATCACCTGGCGCACGCGAGAGATGCGCCGTTCGGCGTTGGTAAAGGTGCCGTCCTTTTCCAGAAAACTGGAGCCGGGCAAAAAGACATGGGCATACTTGGCGGTTTCATTCAGAAAAATATCCTGCACCACCACGCATTCCATGGCGGAAAGGGCTGCCACCACATGCTGGGTGTTAGGGTCGGACTGCACCATGTCCTCGCCCTGGCAATATAGGCCCAGAAATTCGCCACTCAAGGCGGCATCGAACATGTTGGGAATACGCAATCCCGGATCGGGGCGCAATACCACGCCCCAGTCCTGTTCAAACTGGATGCGCGTGGCCTCGTCCGACACGTGGCGATAGCCCGGATACTCGTGGGGAAAAGAGCCCATGTCGCAGGAACCCTGCACGTTATTTTGCCCGCGCAGGGGGTTGACGCCGACGCCTTCGCGCCCGATGTTGCCGGTGGCCATGGCCAGATTGGCAATACCGATGACCATGGTGGACCCCTGGGCGTGTTCGGTCACTCCCAGGCCGTAGTAAATGGCAGCGTTGCCACCCGTGGCATACAGGCGGGTTGCTGCGCGGATCTGCTCGGCGGGCACTCCGGTCACTTCGGCCACGGACTCGGGGCTGTTTTCGGGGCGGGCGGCAAATTCGCGCCAGATGTTGAAGGCATCGGGTTCGCAGCGTTGGTCGATGAAGGGCTGGTTGATCAGGTTTTCGGTCACGAGCACGTGGGCCATGGCGTTGATCAGGGCTACGTTGGTGCCGGGACGCAATTGCAGGTGGTAGTCCGCCCGCACGTGGGGCCCCTGAGCCAGATCGATGCGCCGCGGGTCCACTACGATGAGGCGTGCACCCTGACGCAGACGTTTTTTGAGACGGGAGCCAAACACAGGGTGGGCATCGGTGGGGTTGGCGCCAATGACCATGATGACATCCGCCTGTTCCACGGACTTGAAGGTTTGGGTGCCCGCCGAGGTGCCATAGGTTTGCCCCAGACCATACCCCGTGGGGGAATGGCACACCCGGGCACAGGTGTCCACATTATTGTTGCCAAAGGCGGCGCGCACCAGCTTTTGCACCAGATAGGTTTCTTCGTTGGTGCAGCGAGAGGAACTGATGCCACCTACCGCGTCCACGCCATGCTTGGCCTGCAGGCGCTTGAATTCCCGGGCCGCATGGCCAATGGCCTGATCCCAGCTCACTTCCTGCCAGGGGTCGGTGATCCGGGCCCGGATCATGGGTTTGAGCATACGGTCAGGATGGGTGGCATAGCCCCAGGCAAAACGTCCCTTGATGCAGGCATGACCCTCATTGGCCTTGCCCTCCTTCCAGGGGGTCATGCGCACCACGTCGGTGCCTTTCATTTCCGCCAAAAATGTACAGCCCACGCCGCAATAGGCGCAGGTGGTCAAAATCTGGTGCTCGGGCTGGCCCTTGTCCTGCACCGTTTTTTCCACCAGGGTGGCCGTGGGGCAGGCCTGCACACAGGCCCCGCAGGACACACAATCGGAGTCCATGAAGGGCTGGTCTGCGCCCGGGGATACCCGGGAGTCAAAGCCCCGGCCGCTAATGGTCAGGGCAAAGGTCCCCTGGATTTCTTCACAGGCCCGTACGCACCGGTTGCACACGATGCATTTAGAGGGGTCGTAACTGAAGTAGGGGTTGCTGTCGTCCCGGGGTTGCTGCAGATGATTGCGCCCCTCAAACCCATAACGCATGTGCCGCAACCCCACTTGCCCGGCCATGTCCTGCAGTTCGCAGTCTCCATTGCTGGCGCAGGTTAGGCAGTCCAGGGGATGGTCCGACAGGTACAACTCCATCACGCCTCGGCGTAATTGAGTCAAGCGCTCGGATTGGGTGCGCACCACCATGCCTGATTCGGCAGGTGTGGTACAGGAGGCCGGAAAGCCACGTCGCCCTTCAATTTCCACCAGGCATAGACGGCAGGAGCCAAAGGGTTCCAGGCTGTCGGTGGCGCAGAGTTTGGGAATCTGGGTGCCGGCCAGCACGGCTGCACGCATGAGCGAAGTGCCTGCCGGGACCGTGACGCTGAACCCATCGATGGCCAGGGTCACGGACTGGGAAGAGGGGGAGGCCGGGGTGCCAAAATCCCGGGGAGGCGTCAGGGGGGTGTGGGGCGTGGTATCCATGGTGGATCGCTTCCTGGTTTAGGGATAAACCCGTTGTAGTCTGGACCGGGTGCGGTGCAAGCGCGTGCTTGACGGGCCGATGTGGGTTGGAGTCATGGGGCGGGAAAAGATTCGGCGGGCAGATGAAAATCCTGCGGAAAATGGTTCAGGGCGGACAGCACCGGAAAGGGGGTCATGCCCCCCATGGCGCACAGCGAAGCCTGTAGCAGGGTATTGCACAGGTCCCGCAGCAGGACGCTGTGCTGGGCAGCCTGTTGGGGATGGGCCAGCAGGGTTTCGATGAGTTCGGCGCCCCGGGCGGAGCCGATGCGACACGGGGTGCATTTGCCACAAGACTCCTGGGCACAGAAGGTGAAGGCATAGTGAGCCTGTTGCGCCATATGGACCGACTCGTCAAACACCACCACGCCGCCATGGCCCAGCGTGCCGCCCACCGCGCTCAAGGCTTCGTAATCCATGGGGGTGTCTAGCAAAGAGATGGGTAGGTAGGCCCCCAGGGGCCCACCCACCTGAATGGCCCGGATGGGGCGCCCGCTGGCGGTGCCGCCGCCAAAGTCCTGCACCAACTGGCGCAGGGTGACCCCAAAAGCCTTTTCCACCAAGCCCCCCTGGCGCAGATTGCCGGCCAGCTGAAAAGGCAGGGTTCCGCGCGAGCGCCCCTGCCCAAAGTGGGCATAGGCCTGGGCCCCACGGGCCAGGATGAAGGGCACAGCAGCCAGGGTGAGCACGTTGTTGATGACGGTGGGCTGTCCAAACAGGCCGCGCAGGGCGGGTAGCGGGGGTTTGGCGCGCACGATGCCGCGCTTGCCCTCCAGACTTTCCAGCAGGGCCGTTTCTTCGCCGCACACATAGGCGCCAGCCGCCTTGCGTACCTGCAGGTCGAAGCTGCGCCCAGAACCCAGGATGTCCGGGCCCAGATAGCCGGCCTTGCGGGCCAGTTGGGCCGCTTGTTCCATAACGGCCACGGCGTCAGGATATTCCGAGCGAATATACACGTAGCCCTGGGTGGCGCCCACGGCCAGAGCGGCAATGATCATGCCCTCGATCAGCAGGAAGGGGTCGCCCTCCAGCACCATGCGATCCGCAAAGGTGCCCGAGTCTCCCTCGTCGGCATTGACCACGATATATTTTTGAGAGCCCGGGGCGTCGAGCACGGTCTTCCACTTGATGCCTGCCGGAAAGCCCGCGCCGCCACGTCCGCGTAGTCCCGAGTCCAGCACTTCCTGCACGATCTGTTGTGGGGTGCGATCCAGGGCCTGATGCAGTCCGCGCCACCCCTCATGGGCCGCATAGTCGCTTAAGGAGAGCGGGTCGGTGATCCCCATGCGGGCAAAGGTGAGTCGTTCCTGTTGTTGCAGATAGGGGTGGTCCTCGATGGAACCCAAGGCCAGAGGGTGCTGGCCGCCTTCCAGCATCCCGCTATCCAGCAGCGCGGCCACGTCCTGCGCCTGGACCGGGCCATAGGCTAGGCGCCGGGCACCCACCTGGACTTCCACCAGGGGTTCAAGCCAGAACAGGCCGCGGGAGCTGTTGCGCACCAGGTGGATGTGCTGCCCCCGTTGACGGGTTTCCTGCAGCACGGCGGTGGCCACGGCATCGGCGCCCAGTGCGCGGGCGGCGGAGTCGCGGGGAACGTACACGGTGACCGTGCTCATGAGGAGGACTCCATGGGTGGGGTGGGTACGGCCGCCAGTAGGGCCTGCAAGCGCTGGGCATCCACCTGGGCATGGAGTGTGCCATCCAGCATCAACGCTGGACCGCTGGCACAGAGCCCCAGACAGGACACGGCCTCCAACTGCCAGTGGTGATCGGAGCGGGTGTGACCCAAGGTGCACTGGAGCAGGTCTTGCGCCTGTTGCGTCAGGGCCCGTGCGCCCCGGGCCTGGCAGGCCTCTGCCTGACACAGGCCCAGGCAATGGTGCGCTGGGGGCGTTTGCCGAAAATGGTGGTAGTAGGTGATGACCCCATGAACCTCTGCCCGCGACAGGCCGAAGGCCTGGGCCAGGGCAGGCAAAGTGGCGGGGGGAATGAAGCCCAGTTCATCCTGAAGTACATGCAAGGCCGGCAGGAGCCCGCCGGGTTCCGCTTGCCAGTGTGCCAAGGCTTGGTCCAGCGCCTGGGTTTCGGCAGGGGAAAGGGGGGTTGGGGACGGGGATGGGGCAGAGGCAGTCAAGGGCGAGGGCTCCTGAGGAGTACATGGGTCCGAGGGAGTTAGGCTACCGGCAAGTCGTATGGTGTGCCGCGCCAAAGCTCCCAGTGTTCATGATATAACAAAACCCAATCGCTAATGAAGCGATTGAAATCATTGGTTTAAAATTGTTACAGGAATGATTTTAAAACGGCGGAAAGGGGGGGCGAAGTTCTCGCTGGAACGCTCAGGCGGCTTCCGGGGTCGAGGGGCCGACACCCACCAGCAGGCGTTCCATCAGTTCACGCACGGAGCGGATCTGGGCACCAAAGGGTAATTCGCCGGTCCCGGAAAAAAACAGCCCCTTTTTGACATCCCCACGCACGGCCGCGGCCAGCTGGGTGTCGATACAGAACTGGCCCCAATCGGATTTGCCATCGCGCAGCCCGCATTGGGACAGACAGTCAAACCACAGGGTGCAGCGCGGTTTTTGCCGGGCCACGTTTTTGAGCTTGTATTCAAACTTGAGGTAGTTTTTAAGCCAGGGGGTGGCCACTGCTCGCGCCGGTAATCCGGCCACGCTGGTAAAGGTCACCCAGTCCTGGGGTTTGGCTTCAGCCAGCACTTTTTTGAAATTGGGGTGCGCATCGCACTCTTCGGTGACGGCAAAGGGAGTGCCCAGTTGCACACCATCGGCTCCTAGGTTTTGCAGGCGCTGGATATCCTCATGGGTGCGCACGCCCCCGGCGGCGATGAGCGGAATGCGCCCTTCCAGCCCGGCGCTCTTAAAGAAGGCCAGGGTGTCGGGAATGACCTGTTCGAAATCGAAGCGTGGATTATTTAAGTCGTCCACCCGAGCGGCACCCAGATGTCCGCCGGCATAACGGGGATGCTCGATAACGATGGCATCGGGCAGGCGTTTTTTGCGTTCCCACTTCTTCACGATCAGCTGAATACCGCGGGCATCGGAGAGGATGGGGATGAGTGCCACCTGGGGGAAATCGGCGGCCAGATCGGGAAGATCCAGGGGCAGGCCAGCACCCACCACGATGGCATCGATGCCGGAGGCCAAGGATTGCTGCACATATCGGGTATATTCGCTCACGGCGCGCATCACATTCACAGCCAGCATGCCCGCGCCCTGGGCGAGCGCACGGGCAGCCTGAATTTCCCGATCCAGTGCCACCAGATTAACCGCGTTGATGGTGGCGCGCACCTCCTCACCCCGGGTCAGGTGCTTGGTCTGCTCCAACAGATCAGGGTGGTGGTGGCGTAAATCGATAGAGGAAATGGTCCCCAATCCGCCTAGGGCGGCTACGGAACCGGCCAGGCGGTGCGCAGATACCCCCACCCCCATGCCCCCTTGTACCACGGGCAGCAGGGTGCGACCCTTGATGTGCAGTGGCTTTAAGCCGCCCTGGGCGAGCAGTTGGTTCATGGCTTGAGTCAGTTGAGTCATCAGTTCCCGTTGTGCAAAGTCAGCCGTGCCCGATAGGTAATCGGCGGGCGCGAAAAATAATGGTGTACGGCGATCCAGTGTGCAGTCCATGCGAGGCGCTTCCTCCAAAGGACGGCATAGTGCGCCATCCCGGGGGGTCTGTCCTTGATCTAAATCAAGGATGACTGGGGAAGCCCCGCCGCATGCTGCTGTGCAAAACACACCGCGACGCCTCAGCGCCCGGCATCGGATTTGGTCTTTTTGCCAGCAGCGCCTTCTGTCGTGCCTGCCGGCGCCTCATCGCCGGCAAACAGCGCCACCTGATGATAGAGCGCTGCGTTGATGTCGGTGGGCGTGATCATGCCCACGAGACGGCGCTCTTCGTCCAGCACGGGAATATGATGAATATTCTGGCTGGAGATGGCGTGTACTAGCACGGTGATCGCTGTGTCCACCCGTGTAGTATAGACGACTTTGGTCATGATTTGTCCAACCACTTCGGGGCGCTCGCCCTGCGGGCCGGGAGTGGGCGTCAACCAGTGCCACAGACGTTGCTTCAGGGTTGGGAAGGGAGTGTCACCCAGTTGCCGCAAAAAGTCGGTGGTGGTGACAATACCCTGCAGGCGGTCAAAGGGGTCCACCACGGGCAGGGCGCGAATCTGGTGGCGGCACAACAGGCTCCAGGCTTCGGTAAGCGAGGTGCCAAAACGTGCCGTGACCAGATCGCGTGACATGAGATCCCCGCAGGTGGTGCCCATGTGCCGCGACAAGGCATGCTCCACCGCCAGGTTGTAGATCGAAACCAGTTCGCTTTCCTGCACGTCCACGAAACTGTCGGTCTGCTCCAGGGCAAAATCCAGATCCTCATGCTGCAAACCCAGACGTTGCTCGGGGGGCAGGTCCCGGGTGTGATGCGCATTGGACGCCAGCTCTGGGCGCCAGGGGTAACGGCGCCGCAAAATCAGGGTATTGATCAGTACTGCCAACAGCACGGCAAGGAGCATGTTGCCGACCAGGGACAAACCCAGCCCCCCCATCTGTTTAAGGTCGGAAGGCGCCGCCAGGACCAGGAACAGGGCCAGCGCACCGCCGGGGGGGTGGATGCAGCGCAAGCGCGCCATCAGCCAGATGGACCCTGCTACCGCTGCCGCGGCCGCCAGTGGGGGGTAAGGAATGAGTAGCAGGCTCAGCAAGGCAGCCCCAGCGCTCACCAGATAGCTTCCCACCACGGGCCAGGGAGCAGCCACCGGGCTGTGGGGCATGAGATACAGGATGACCGCACTGGCTCCCATGGGGGCCAACAGGCCGTGATGCCCCACCGGAAACCAGTCCAGCAGTTGGCCCGACAAGGCAATGGCGAGGAAGGCCCCCAAGGTAGCGCGCCAGCGCTCGCGTCGGGATAGAGGGGGCAGTCCCATCTGAAAACAGTGCAGTACCCGGGTCTTGAAGCGCCCTATCAGGGTACGCGCGGCCGCGCCCGTAGCCTGGTTCGCTGCCGAGTCTGGTGCTGGGTCCACTGCTCGGCCCGAGCCGGTTGCCGGGGGGTCGCTGGCGCTCAATTTATTTTCTCCCGCCGATGCCGTTGGAAACCGCCCAGACGGCAGCCTCTACGCGGGAATGGAATTTCAGTTTCTTGAGCAGGTTGCGAATATGCACCTTGACGGTACTCTCCATGATATCCAGTTCGCGGGCGATGAGCTTGTTGGACAACCCTTGCGCCAGGCAACCCAGGATAGTGCTTTCGCGTTCCGTTAGCTCGGACTGCGAGCGCGCTTCGGTGGCGGATTCCCGACGCAGCAGCAAGGCCAGGTGCCCCATCAGGGTGTCACTGATGACGGTTTGACCAAACAGGGCATTTTGCAAATGGGTCAGCACCTGGGCGGGTTCCGTATCCTTGAGCAGATAGCCGTCGGCGCCGGCGCGAATGGCAGCCACCAGATCATTAGGGTCGTCCGACACGGTCAGGATGATGATGCGACAATCCACGCCGGCGGCCCGTAAGGCCTGCAAGGTGGCGATGCCGTTCTTCCCCGCTTTCATGTTGAGGTCCAGCAGTATCAGGTCGGGTGTCAGGGTCAAGGCTTTGGCAATGCCCGTGTCTCCGTTTTCTGCTTCTCCCACAGGGTGAAGATGGCGGGTGGAGGCCAGAAGTTCCAGAACCCCCTTGCGAAACAGAGGATGATCGTCGATGACTAGGATGCGGGCCGGTTCGGTGGAGGGTTGGTTCATGAGGGTTTGACTTCCTGTGCGTAGGGGGTATTGGCCATAAACCCCAGGCTGACCCGTGTGCCCCCCTCTGGACGGGTTTCGAATTGGATCTGACCGTGCAAAATGGCAGCCCGGTCGTGCATGATGGTCAATCCATAATGATGCGGGCCCCGGGGTTCGGGGGGCAAGCCCACCCCGTTGTCCTCGATGCTGACCTTGACCTGACGCAGGCTGTCAGCGCTCAGATGTACCCGTGCCCAGGTGGCCTGGGCATGCTGTTGCACGTTCAGAAGGGCCTCCCGGATGATGCTGGTGAGATGAATTTCCTCGTTGGCGGACAGCTCCATGCTGCCCATGTGCTGCTCCAGCAGGATGGGAAAGCCACAGCGCTGGCTCAGTTCTTCGGTGAGGTTGGATAGGGCCTGGGTGAAGGGGGTTTGTCCGGGAGGTAGCCGAAAGGTGGCGAGCAGTTCGCGCAATTCGCGGTAGGCGTTGCCCAAGCCCAGGTTGAGTTCTTCCACACTGTGGGCCAATTCGGGTTGCAATTGTGCGGGAATCCGGGATTGCATCAGGGCGATCTGAATTTTGAGATAGGACAGGGATTGTGCAATGGAATCGTGCAGTTCGCGCGCAATGACCGCGCGCTCCTCTAGGACGGCCAAGCGGCGCTGCTCTTCGCTGCGCCGGGTGTTGGCCAGGGCAATGGCCACGTGGCGCCCCAGGGTTTCCAGTACCTGGGTTTGCCAGGGTTCAATGCGGGTGCCGGGGCGCAGCTGAAACGGCATTACCCCCTGCCACTGGCCACCACCGGTGAGGGGTACGCTCACCAGGCGCAGTTCGCCCAACTGGAATTCATGCCACGTGCTGTCCTGCGCGCTGCCAAAACAAATGGTACAACCCAGGCGCGCGCAGAGTTGGGCCCGCTCGGATTCGGGGATATGGGTGGCGAGCGGATAGGCGCGCTCGCCTTCGTTCTGGCGCACACAGATGATGCCCGGCCCTAGTCCCAGGGCCTGTTCCACGTCTTGC
>JAJZHV010000140.1 GCA_021804345.1 Pseudomonadota bacterium
GTGCAGCCATGACCAGGAACATGGGATTACGACCTGTCTGGACTGGCGTGTTGTGGTGTTTCTGTGTGTTCTGGGTGCAAGCCCAGGAGATGACCAAGGAAGCTTTGCCGGACGCGGCGCGTCAAGCGGATTACTTGTTGCTGGGCGAGGTGCATGACAATGCCCCAGGCCATGCCCTGCGCCTGCATTGGTTGCAACAGTTGGGTCAGGGAGGAAAACGGGTATTGGCCATGGAGCAACTGGATGCGGACCACCAGAGCGCCTTGGACCAGGCGGTCAAGGTCTGGCACACCGCAGCGCCTGGGGATCGTTCGGTTCACGCGGTGGCCGAGGCTGGTGGGTTTGATTTCAAGGGTTGGAAATGGGACTTGTACGAACCGGTATTGCGCTGGGCCCTGGATCAGGGGTGGCCGATTGTAGCCACCAATCGGTCCCGGCAAAACCTGAGCGCGGTGCTGCAAAATCCGGAGGCGGCGCCCCCTCCCGAGCCACAGCCTTGGAGTGATCTGCAGCGGCAGAACCTGCTGCAGGAAGTACGCGAAGGGCATTGCAATCTGTTGCCCGAAGCAGAGGTGGCCCGGATGGCCGGAGCCCAGCGGCTACGGGACGCCACCATGGCGCGGGCGCTGGTGCAAGGGCATCAAGCCGGAGGGCTACCCGTAGTTCTGTTGGCAGGGAATGGCCATTTGCGTCAGGACCTGGCGGTGCCCGTCTGGCTGCGGCAACTGGATCCTCGGGCCAGAATCTATACTCTGGCGGTTCTGGAGCGCTCCCAGGAGCGTGTCCCTGAGGCCAAGTCGTTCTATGATCAGGTGGTGTGGGTAACGGCACAAACACGCCCTGATCCCTGCGTGGCCTTGCGCCAGCGGCTGGGGAGCAACCCGCCACCAGCACCGTAAACCAAAGTGTGGATCCGCTCGTGAATCAGCTATTGGCAGGAGCAATGCCCAGCAGTTCCTTGATGTCTAGGATCAGAACGATTTCCCCATCGCTAGACATGGTGACGCCCGCTACACCCTTGGGGCGGAAGGTATCCATGGACTTGATCACCACATCATCATGGCCATCAAATCCATCGACCGACAGAATGAAACTGTGGTTATCCACATGCATCAACACGCCCACTTCGGAGGCTTCAGAATCTTCCCAGCCAATCATATGGGCTAAAGAGACCAGGGGAAGCACCTCACCGCGCAAGACGATATTGGCTTTGCCGCCCACATGCTGCAGATTTTCCTGTTGCACTGAAATGATTTCACGCACCATGGAAAGCGGCACGGCAAAGGATTGATCTCCCAGGCGTACCAGCAAGACGGGTAAGATAGCCAGGGTCAGCGGTAGGGAAATGGTGAGTTCGGTGCCTTTGCCGGGTTCGGAGTGAATCGATACCGTGCCATTGAGTTTCTTGATGTTGGTTTTGACCACATCCATGCCCACGCCACGACCAGAAACGCTGGAGATTTGGTCCTTGGTGGAAAACCCGGGCAGGAAAATCAGCTCCAGACATTGGCCGTCATCCAGGCTGCTGGCCACTTCCGGGCTGATCAGCCCCTTTTCAATGGCCTTGGAACGAATGACTTCCGGGCTCATCCCTTTTCCGTCATCGGCGATGGTGATGGTGATGTGATCGCCGATCTGGCGAGCTTGTAACTGAACGGTGCTCCGGAGGGGCTTGCCGGCCGCAGACCGCTGGGCCGGGTCTTCCACGCCATGGTCTACGGCATTGCGGATTAGGTGCACCAGAGGGTCGTTCAAATCCTCGATCATGGTCTTGTCAATTTCTGTTTCTTCACCAGACAAGACCAGCTCCACTTCTTTGCCCAGTTGGCGCGCCAGATCGCGTGCCAGGCGAGGAAACTTTTTGAACAAGCGGCCGATGGGCTGCATCCGGGTTTTCATGACTGAATTTTGCAGATTAACCACCAGCATATCCAGCTGGTTGACCGCTTCATCCAGAGCGCGCAGCGTGTTGGCATCTGCTGCTCCCAGCAGGATATCGGAACGCAACTGCGTAAGCCGGTTTTTAGTCAGCCCGATTTCACCAGAGAGATTCAGGACCTGATCAAGACGATCCGTATCCACCCGAATGGTATTTTCCTTGGTCGTTTCTTCCCGGCGCCCAGCGGGGGGAGCGCTGTTACCGGGAACGTCCGAAGCGCGCCGTCCAAAGGCGCTGGCTTTAAGGCGAGACTCATCGATCTCGACGGCTGCATGGGAATCAGGAAGGGTGTGGGCGCTTTCCACTGCAGGGGGTGTGGGCGCGGATGTCTCTGCAGCCGGTGTATTGGGGGCTCCGGTCAGTGCCTGAAACAGCGCATTCCAATCCGGCCCTGTGGTGGGCCGGTCGGAGGAGAGCCCTGAGACGGAAGCAGGGGAGAGCGGTTTTGCCTGAGCCACGGGCTGCCCGTCCAGCGCCGCCTGCAGGGCGGCAGTCAGGTTGGAGGGGGCCGAACCAGGCTGTACGCCTTGATTCAAGGCGCTGAACATATGGCGAATTTCGCTGGTGGCCGCCAGAATGGCATCCATGATTTCCGCATTGACCTGCATCTGGCCGTTGCGCAGGCGGTCGAAAATATTTTCGGTGAGATGGCAGAGTGAGACCAGTTCGGCGGCATTGAGAAATCCAGCACCTCCCTTGATGGTGTGAAACCCCCGGAAAATATCGTTGAGCAGACCCGAGTCGTTGGGAGATTGTTCCAGGGACAGTAATTTACTATCCACATCGGAGAGCATTTCCGAGGATTCCTGAAGAAAATCCTGCAGTAGTTCTTCCATGCCGGCGAAATCATTCATGATGACTTAAAACCCCAGACTTTCCAGTAGATCGTCCACCTGATCCTGACTGGTGACCACGTCGGTTCGACCCTGTGCACTGATCACAGGTCCATTGAGCAGCAACCCATCGCTCGGTTTGACGGACTGGGGCGCGCTTTCCACCAGCAGCGCCAAAAGTTGCTGCTCCATGCTGCGGGTGACCTCGACAATCTTCTTGATGACTTGTCCGGTCAGGTCCTGAAAATCCTGGGCCATCATGATTTCCAGCAGGTAGCCATTCGTGTTCTGGGTTTGTTGGGGGATGCCATCAAGATACGTGCGCGTGCGCGTGACCAGATCCTTGAATTGTTCCATACCCAACTGGCCGTCGAATAATTTGCGCCAGTCCAAGGAAAGTTGGCGGGCCCCAGCTTCGATTTTGTTGACCAGTGGCTGTGCTGCGTCTGTGGCGTTGAGAACCCGCTCGGCCGCTTGTTCGGTCATGGCGGCAACGTAACTTAAACGATCCCGCGCATCGGGGATGGAAGAAGTCACGGCCTCCAGATTTTTGTCTAAGCCCAATTCCCGCAGGCTATCGTGCAATACCCGGGTCAACTGACCCAATTGGGTGAATACGGTTTCTTGACCCGGGTCTGGATTGGCCGCAGGAGCAGCCTCGGGCGCTGTTTGATTGGCAGCAATGATGCTGTCAAACAAATCCTCTAGATTTTCGTTGTCTTGCTTTCCAGCAGTGGTCGAGTTCATGTGCGCGCTCACTTTTGCATGTTCTGGAAAATTTTCTTGAGTTTTTCGTCCAGCGTTGCAGCGGTGAAAGGCTTCACGATATAACCGCTGGCACCGGCTTGGGCCGCTTCGATGATATTTTCCCGCTTGGCCTCGGCAGTGACCATCAAGACGGGTAAATGCTTGAGGGAGGGGTCCGCGCGAATCTTTCGCAATAACTCGATGCCGGTCATATTGGGCATATTCCAGTCCGAGACCACGAATTCAACACCGCCGGCTGCTAATTTGCTCAGGGCTTCGACCCCATCCTCCGCCTCATGAACGTTAGAGAAACCCAATTCTTTCAGAAGGTTGCGAACGATTCGGCGCATAGTGGAAAAATCATCCACCACCAGAAATTTCAAGTTTGCATCAACCACACCAGATCTCCCTAGATGACATTATGTTGCAAGCAGTGGTCGCAGGGTTTCCGAAAGCATGTTGGCGTCAAATTTGGCCACATAGTAATCCACCCCAACCCGGCTTCCCATGGCCCGATTAGCCTGGGAGGACAGGGAAGAATGCGTGACGACTGGG
>JAJZHV010000141.1 GCA_021804345.1 Pseudomonadota bacterium
GGGGGGCAGGGGGCCTTCGCCGAAGGGGTGGGCGAGCAGCTCACACCCTTGGCGGTTCCGCCGGCCTGGTATCTGGTGGCTCATCCGGGGCTTTCCATAGCGACCCGGGAGATTTTTTCGGCCCCCGATTTGACAAGAAATACGTTACCCGTCAAAATGTCCGACTTTTCGGTGGGGTTTGGTCATAACGACCTGCAACCCGTGGCCGTACGGCGCTACCCTCAGGTTGGGCAGTTGCTGGAGCGTTTGTCCCGTTGGGGACCAGCGCGCATGACGGGTTCCGGGGCCTGCTGTTTCGTTCCCTTTGCCCGTCGTGAGGAGGCGCTAGGGGCGTTGCAGGAAATCACACCAGAATATAATGGTTTTGTTGCACAAGGGTTGAATCGTCACCCCTTGTATGACCGGGTGTAGAACAGTAGGGGAGTCGCCAAGTGGTAAGGCACCGGATTTTGATTCCGGCATTCGTAGGTTCGATCCCTACCTCCCCTGCCAACCTCTTCAGCCATCACCTCATGCCAGGAGTTTCATGCCCTCCACGAACCTGATGGTGTTTACCGGCACCGCAAATCCCAAGCTGGCCAGTGAAGTGGCTTTCAATCTCAATATTTCTGTGGGACGGGCCACGGTGGGTCGCTTCAGTGATGGCGAGATCATGGTGGAAATTCTGGAAAACGTGCGTGGACGGGATTGTTTCGTGCTTCAGTCCACCTGTGCGCCCACCAATGATCATCTGATGGAAATCATGGTGATGTGCGATGCCTTGCGCCGCTCCTCTGCGGCGCGCATTACCGCCGCCGTTCCCTATTTTGGCTATGCGCGCCAGGACCGTCGACCGCGCTCGGCCCGGGTGTCGATTTCCGCCAAGGTGGTGGCCAACATGCTGCAGGGGGTGGGAGTTAACCGGGTGCTCACCATGGATTTGCATTCGGACCAGATTCAGGGTTTCTTTGACATTCCTGTGGATAATGTCTATTCCACGCCCGTCCTATTAGGGGATATCTGGCGCGCCGGGTATCAAAACCTAACGGTGGTCTCCCCGGATGTGGGGGGCGTGGTTCGCGCCCGTGCCATGGCCAAACGGCTGGAGGCGGATCTGGTTATTATCGACAAACGACGCCCGCGACCCAATGTGGCCCAGGTGATGAACGTCATTGGCGATGTGGTGGGCCGAACCTGCATCATCATGGATGATATGGTAGATACGGCCAACACCCTGTGCGAGGCAGCTGCGGCCCTCAAAACCCATGGTGCCGAACGGGTTATGGCTTACATCACCCATCCGGTGCTTTCGGGAGTGGCGGTGGACCGGATCAACCAGTCGGCCCTGGATGAGCTGGTCGTGACAGACACCATCCCTCTGTCCGAGCGCGCGGCGGCCAGCCCCAAAATTCGCCAGCTGGGAATTGCCGGCCTGATGGCCGAGACCATGCGTCGTATCAGTGACGAGGACTCGGTTAGTTCGCTTTTCATGGAATGACCGTATGCAGGGCCCCGCCGTCTGGTCGCGGACGGGGGGATTTTTATTGAACCGTAACATTCGAGGACAACTATGGACATTCAAATCACTCAACGATCCTTGCAGGGCACCGGAGCGAGCCGCCGCCTGCGTCGGAACGGGCGCGTTCCCGGTATTTTGTACGGTGCCGGCCAGTCGGCCTTGGCCATCGAGCTGGATCACAACGACCTCTATCACAAATTGCGCCAGGAGGCGTTCCACGCCTCCGTACTGAATCTGAATCTGGAAGGAACACTGCAGCCCGCCTTGTTGCGCGATGTGCAGATGCACCCCTTCAAAAAAATTGTCTTGCATGTGGATTTTCAGCGGGTGGACGTGAACAGCAAGATTCACATGAAAGTGCCTGTGCACTTCATCAATGGCGAAAACAGCCCGGCCGTCAAGCTGTCAGGGGCCATCATTAGCCACATCATGAACGAAGTGGAAGTGCTGTGCCTGCCATCGCAATTGCCCGAATTCATCGAGGTGGATCTGAGCGCCCTGACCCTGGCGCATCCCATCCACCTAGCTGATCTCAAGGTGGCAGAAGGGATCGAATTTGCGGCACTCACCAAGGGAGAAAATCTGCCCGTGGTGGCGGCTGTTCTGCCGCGTGCTGCACGCGCCGAAGAAGACAACCCGGCGGTGGCTGCTGCCGACGTTCCTGCCGCCAATCAAAAGGCGCCAGCTGCTGCGGATGCCTCCAAAAAATAATACGCAGAGGGCAGTGACCTCTTTTCCGGGTGTCTGACCTTTCGCCCCCATGGATCATCCCTTGCGACTGGTGGTGGGACTAGGTAACCCGGGAGAGGCCTATCGGGCCACGCGGCATAATGCGGGATTCTGGTTCGTGGACAGACTGGCGCAGCAGCAGGCCAGTGTGTTGCGGCAGGAATCCCGTTTTTTTGGGGCCCTGGCCCGCTTGCGCCACCAGAGCGGAGAATGCTGGTTGCTGGAGCCCGGCACCTTCATGAACCTGAGCGGGCGTTCGGTGGGGGCTCTGGTCAACTACTATCAGCTGCTTTCGGCAGAGGTACTGGTGGTGCACGATGAACTGGATCTGGAACCCGGAGTGGTGCGACTAAAAAAAGGCGGGGGCAGTGCCGGGCACAATGGTCTGAAAGATATTACCGCTGTTCTGGGAACGCCGGACTACTGGCGTTTGCGCATCGGGGTTGGACGCCCTGGGGGTTCCCGGGATTTGGCCGGATATGTGCTGGATCGGCCGTCTGCAGCAGAACAGGAGGCCATCGAGGCAAGCCTTGAGCGCGCGCTGGAGGTGTTTCCCTTGCTGCTGGCGGGACACCTGGCCCAGGCCACAAAACAGTTGCATACCCTGGTGCGCCCAAGCCCCCCACTCCCCGCTTGATCTCTTGCCCTCCACCCATTGACTGATAAGGATTCTAATGAGCCTGAAATGCGGAATTGTGGGGTTGCCCAACGTGGGTAAATCCACCCTGTTCAACGCCCTGACCAAAGCCGGTATCGCCGCTGAAAACTACCCCTTTTGCACCATCGAACCCAATGTGGGCGTGGTGGAGGTACCGGATCCCCGTCTGCAGGCCCTGTCCCGGATCGTGCACCCAGAGCGGGTGGTTCCTGCGGTCACCGAATTTGTGGATATTGCGGGGTTGGTCGCCGGGGCCTCGCAGGGTGAGGGGCTGGGCAATCAGTTCCTGGCAAACATTCGTGAAACAGACGCTATTGCCCATGTGGTACGCTGTTTTGAAGACCCCAATGTCATCCATGTGGCTGGCAAAATCCAGCCGCTGGAAGATATTGCCGTGATCGATACCGAACTGGCCCTGGCAGATCTGGCCACGGTGCAAAAGGCGCTGCAACGCGGCCAGAAATCTGCCCGTGCTGGAGATAAAGAGGCCGCGCGTTTTCTGACCTTGCTGGAGCGTGTGGATCAGGCGCTCGACCAGGGGCGGCCGGTACGTGCCATGGCACTGGATGCAGAGGAGCGCGCACTGCTCAAACCACTCTGTCTGATTACCGCCAAACCGGCCCTGTATGTGGCCAACGTGCTGGAGCACGGCTTTGAGCATAATCCGCTGCTGCAACAGGTGCAGGAGCATGCGGCAGCGGAAGGAGCGCCTGTGGTTCCAATTTGTGCCGCGCTAGAGGCGCAAATGGCCGACCTGGAGGAGCAGGACAAAGCCCTGTTTCTGGCCGACATGGGGTTGTCCGAACCCGGACTGGATCGCCTGATTCGAGCCGCCTATCGCCTGTTGGGACTGGAAACCTACTTTACCGCAGGCGTCAAGGAAGTGCGCGCCTGGACCATTCATGAGGGGGACACGGCTCCGCGCGCTGCGGCGGTCATCCATAACGATTTCGAGCGCGGATTCATTCGCGCCGAGGTCATTTCTTACGCCGATTTCGTGGCCTGTGCGGGCGAGCAAGGGGCCCGGGAAGCCGGCAAAATGCGGCTGGAAGGCAAGGACTATCCGGTGCAGGATGGGGACGTCATGCATTTCCGATTCAACGTCTAAATAAAAACCAATGTTCTCCGAGTTGCAGATGCAGAAAACGTATCCGTATCCTTACCCCAGCCCATGAAGATCGG
>JAJZHV010000142.1 GCA_021804345.1 Pseudomonadota bacterium
GCGAGTTGGTGCATGGTTCGAGGGACTCTGGGCAAAAGCATCGGCTATACCTGATTTCACCAAAAATTCCTAATGGATTATCTGGGTTCAAACAAACCGAGCCACTTCTCTGTCTGAACACGAGGTTACCTGTTTCATCTGGCCGCCAAAACGTAAGAGTCTAACATTCGGGCACGGGCGTTACGCCACTCCCAGAATCCAGCCTTCCACCTGCGCTATCGCACGCTCCGGGGGCGAAAGAATTGGATGCAATGCCTCTTGCAGGCGACCGTCACGATCAGCCTGCCGCAGCCAGGTGGCGACGGTATAGGCATCGTGCTGGTCTGGTGTGCGATCTTCAGGCGCATAGGCGTGTTTCCAGAGGGCGGGATACACCTCGGCCACCACTGAATGGCCGGCGGGTATGTCCCATCCGTCGAAGGGCCAGAAATGGAGTCGGGATCCCAATTGCTGGCGCAGGTAGCGCAGCCAGGGGATGCCGGCATGGGTGGACTTCGCTACCGAGCCCTGCACGTCAAAATGGAACACCGACTTGCCCCGGCACTGTTCTTCGCACATGCGCCGCCAGCGCGAGCTGCCCATGCGTGCCGCACCGTTGCCGCAACTTCCATTGCGGACGAAATCAACGTAGGTGTGATCGACGTCAGTGGGCCAGTGGCGCTGAAAGTCATCGAGGAAGGTCGGCCAGTCGAGCGGCAGATGATGTGCTTCGAAGTAGCGTAGTGGGAAGGAGAAGCCGTGGTCGATGCCGACCAGAGTCGGCACGTCTTCGGCCAGGCGCTCTGCCAGCCACACCGCGATGCCACGCCGTGTCCAGTATTTGCGCGCGCTGGGTGGCGGCAACACTTCGGTGGTCGGTACATCCTCCGATGTCACATAGACGCGCAAGCCCTTGAGGCTGGCGTTCGGGGTTTCGGCACCCGAATAGTCGATGCCGATGTAGCGGTCAAAGCCGGGCATAGAGAGCTGGACCCTTTGGCGTGAACACGGGAGCTGTGTTTTTAAGTGTAATCCCTGCCTCAACGCGCCATGTATGCGTATTCCACATCCACCCGGATGACCATTTCCACACAAAACGTTAGAGGGCCCTAAATCCGGTTAGGCCGCTTTGTCTACAGGGGTCTTCCTGGGCCTGCCACCCATTCGGCCGTTTCGACGGGCAGCGTCTGCCTTGGCATCCGATGAGGCTAAACCACCAATCTTCCCCATTTGCGCTGCCAGCCAGCTTTTGGTTCCCAGAAAACCTTCCAGTAAGCCGGGCAAATACAAATCGGCGTCTACCTTGGAAAAATGGATGCCCAGCCCTGAGGGGGTGATTTCGAAATCAGCAAGGTCCGCAGGTGTGGCAAGTTCCAAGCCTTGAACCTGCCTTGGTGAAAACATCAATTCCAGCCCTGAGCTCAGTTGGAGGACAAGTTTCTCCATCTGCTGGTCATAACGTACTGATACCACGGCAGGCAGGGCCGCTTTTTTGGCGGCAGCACGTCGGTTGGCAGCGGTAATTTGTTGATCAGTAAGTTCCATGAATCTCACTCCACTTTTTACAGAGGCTGGCAGCATTGGTTTCAAGTTCGACCAAAATCTTTGATAGTGTGCTTTTATTGAAACCGTAGTTTTCACGTCATTCCACTGGGCCGTCAGGACAGTTCAGCCTGAACACAGCTTCGAACCCCTGGCCAATCACATGTACATGCGCTGGGCGATGATCACTTGGGTAGATCGTGACCCGTAAGCCGGAGAATGTCATTACCGTAGGCATTATATCAAAAACCTAAGCAGATTGGGATGGATCATGAAAAATCCCAATTTCAGAGATTAACCTGTCCTGAGAATTTCGTGCCAAAGGTCATTCCTCATGGTCGATCGCTGACACCGGCAGACTCGAAGGAGGCCATGTCATTCAGAAAATGGACCGCAGAAACCAGCAGCGGATAGGCCACTGCTGCGCCGGTGCCTTCACCTAACCGCATACCCAGTCCCAGCAGGGGTTTGGCCTGGAAATGATCGAGCAGGCGTAGATGACCGGCCTCGTTGGAGCAATGTGCAAACACGCAGTACTCCAGAATGGCCGGGGCTATTTTGGCAGCTACCAGCAGCGCAGCACTGACGATAAAGCCGTCGATGAGCAGCACCATCCCCGATTGTGCCCCTTGCAACAGGGCGCCCACCATCATGGCGATTTCGAAGCCGCCAAAAGTGGCGAGGACTTGCATGGGATCCAGGTCGAAGGGGTAACGCTGGTTGGCTTGTTCCAACACATGGCGCTTGTGCGCCAAGCCCGCCTCATCCAGACCCGTGCCACGACCCACGCAATCAGCTACCGGAAGGCCGCAAAGCCGGCTCATCAGGAGCGCGGCAGAGGAGGTGTTGCCGATGCCCATTTCTCCAAACCCAATGATATTGCAGCCTTTTAACGCTTCCCGTCGTACCAGCAATGCCCCTTGCTGGAGCGCGGCGTTGCATTGTGCTGCGCTCATGGCGGGTTCGATCAGAACATTACGTGTGCCGAAACCGATTTTGACGTCGATCAGGTCGGGGTGAGGGGCAAACTGATGATTGACGCCGGCATCCACAATGGCCAGACGAATCCCATGCTGCCGGCAAAAGACGTTGATGGCGGCACCCCCGTTCAGGAAATTCATGACCATCTGCAGGGTCACTTCCTGCGGATAAGGACTGACCCCTTCCTGGGTGATGCCGTGATCGCCGGCAAAAACCATGAGGGTTGGATGCTGTAGTGTGGGCGTTAAGGTGTTCTGGATGAGGCCGATTTGTAGGGCAATCTGTTCCAGTGCGCCTAAGGCCCCCAGTGGTTTGGTTTTCTGGTCGATTTTGTGCTGCACAGCCGCTGCCAGATCGTGGCAGAGGGGTTTTATCGCAAACGACATCATGGGCAAGTTTCCAGAGGTTGAGGTGGGGGTGCGGTGAAGGGATGCGGGGCCAAGGGTTGAGGGGGCCAGAGGAGCAGGATCCTCGTGCCAGCTGTTTTCAAAAACCAGGTCTTGAAGCTGTTGTCGGCAGGCCCAGCGTTCCATTTCCAGCATGGGCTTTGGATAAAATGCCGCCACATGTCCCATGCACAGGATGGCCACCGGTTTGGCGCCGCGGGGAATTCCCAGCAGTCGTCGTAGGGCCAAGGGGTCGAACAGGGACACCCAGCCCACCCCGATGCCTTCTGCGCGCGCAGCTAGCCAAAGATTCTGGATGGCGCAGGACACCGAGGCCAGATCCATCTCGGGAAGCGTACGGCGTCCGAATACGTGGTGCTCCCGGTTATCCATCAGGGCGGCTACCAGCAGTTCGCCACAGTCCAGAATGCCCTCCACCTTCAGGCGCATGAATTCATTTTTGCGCGCACCCAGCAGTTCGGAAGTACGCAGGCGCTCGGCATCCACCAGGTCATGGATGGCGCTACGCAGGGTTGGGTCTGTGATGCGTATGAATCTCCAGGGCTGCATGAAGCCCACGCTGGGCGCCCAATGGGCTGCTTGCAGAAGGCGTTGCAGCAGGGCGGGATCAATGGGGTCAGGGAGAAAGTGGCGCATATCGCGGCGCTCCTCGATCACCCGGTAGATGGTTTGAATCTCGGTATCACTGTAACGCTTCATCGATAGAAACCACTTTGCAATGGGTGCGGGAACATCTCCACAGGCAAAACACGTATCGCTCCTGATCGCGTCTCATTTGGAACAGAGAACGCAGACCAGCATTTTCTCCCGTGATTGCGGCTTAGGAATGGCGTACAACAATCCGAAACGCATATGTTAGTGGAAATACGGAAAATCATGAGGGGTATTTCGTGAAAAGCTGGACTTGAAGCGAAGACCATGTCTTTAGACTGCGATGGTCGTAATGATTGCGGGTTCAGGAGCATGGATTTTATAACAGCACAGTTAGCAGTAGGGAGTCGGCTTGAGGCTGAACAGGGCCCAACGCTGGCTGCTCAGGGCATCGAAGCCGTTTTATCCTTGGTACCTTTGGCACGGCCAGCGCCTGT
>JAJZHV010000143.1 GCA_021804345.1 Pseudomonadota bacterium
CCCACCACAGCCACCCGCCGGCGGGCTCGCAACCCCCGATAACGCAAACGGACGATGGCCGCATCCCGGGCCGCACTACCTTGTGCCACGGCCAGAAAGGCCCCCGCGCCCAGACGCGCCAGGCGGGCTTCATTCCATTCCGTAAGGCTCCAGGACTGCTGACGCGCCAGGGCACGTAACTGCAGGCGATACTCTCCGGGCGTCAACCAATTGGGGGGCAACACCGTAAGCGCGCGCGCCAGCGTATTCCCCTGCGCCACATGCCGTGCCGCTTCCACACCCTGGTCTGGGAGCGAGCATCCCGCCAGCAACAACTGCTGTAAGGATTGGGAGCGCTTCTTTTTATGGGAGGGCAGGAGCACGCCATTGAGCCAGCAGACATAGGCCACGCGCCCGGCCAACGTCTGGGCATGAGCCCCTTGCAGCAGAACTCCGAGGGTTGTGGGGTGTTCGCCCAGTAGACCGGCTAGGGCCTTGTTGAGGAGCTGGTGATGCTCGAACACAGTGCGCGCAGGATCCAGCCAAACCCAGCTGGTGAACAGCCCTTGGGGCAGCAATCCCTGTTGTGGCTGCTGTGCCAAAGCGCTGAGAGTTTCTCCCGAACGGCGCAAGACGCCATCTAGGGTGGTTGCACCGGGCATCTGGGCTGGCAGGGTTGCCAAGGTCGGGTCAGTCATGACCACCAGTAGATGACTAACCCCTTGCGCCCTCCAGGTCTCCAACGATCCTTGCAATGGGCCCAGCTTGGCCAAGGTGACCTGCGTTGCAGAAAAGGAAGCGGGTTTAAGCGACATGATGGATTACCGAGAAAGATCGACGACACCCCTGAAAAAGGCGGGGCCCAACCTGCCGGAACGCGCCGCCCATGGCGGGGATGGTATCATGGCGCATGAAACAATATCTCGAATTGATCCAGCACATCCTAGATCACGGCCAGTGGCAGGACAATCGTACCGGGATCCGGACCCTCAGTGTTCCGGGTGCCATGATGAAAATCGACCTGCAGCAAGGTTTTCCGGCACTGACCACCAAAAAACTGGCTTTCAAGAGTGCCGTGGGAGAACTGCTCGGCTTTTTGCGGGGCTATCGCAGTGCCGCCGACTTTCGCGCCCTGGGAAGCAAGGTGTGGGATTTAAACGCCAACCAGAACCCGGCCTGGCTGGCCAATCCCTGGCGCCACGCAAAGGACGACCTGGGCCCGATCTATGGCGCACAGTGGCGGCAATGGCCAGCTTACAAACTGATCCCGCTACATCACCCCCAGGCCGCGCAACAATGCTCTGCAGCCCTGGCCCACGGTTACAGCGATCTGGGTGTAGTGCAACAGGGCGCCGGGGGTGAAGCAGGCCCGCACCGTCTGCTGTACAAGGCTGTAGATCAGTTACGGCAATGCCTAGATACCTTGCTGCACGACCCCGGCAGCCGCAGGATTTTGTTTCATGGCTGGAACTGGGGACAACTGGAGGAGATGGCGCTGCCTCCCTGCCACCTGCTCTACCAGTTTCTGGCCAATCCCGGCACGCGCGAATTATCCTTATGCCTGTATGTGCGCAGCAATGACATGGGGCTAGGCGCCCCCTTCAATCTGACCGAAGGCGCTGCGCTGCTGCATCTGGTGGGCAGACTGACCGGCTATCGTGCGCGCTGGTTGACGTACTTCATCGGGGACGCCCATATTTACGAGAATCATCTGGAGATGTTGCGCGAGCAATTAACCCGTACGCCGTACCCTGCCCCCACCCTGGTGCTGTCCTCCCGCGTTCCGGCCTACGCCGAAACCGGAGTGTATGCGCCCGAATGGTTGGAACAGGTGGAACCGGGAGATTTCACCCTGGAAAACTACCAGCACCACCCCGCGCTAACCGCCTCCATGGCTGTTTGACGCCGGTTTAAAAACGGCAGGATCAGGCTGGCGCGGTGGTTGGGCTCAGGGCCGGTTCATCAAAACCCAGATGAATCTTGTCCTCATCGTCCACATCAATCACCACCCGACCCCCTGAGGCCAGACGTCCAAACAGCAACTCATCGGCCAGCGCACGGCGAATGGAATCCTGAATTAGTCGTGCCATGGGACGCGCGCCCATGAGCGGATCGAAGCCCTTATCGGCCAGATAACGGCGCAAGGCTTCGGTAAAGGTGGCCTCGACCCGTTTTTCATGCAGTTGCAACTCCAGTTGCATCAGGAACTTGTCCACCACCTGCAAGATGACCTTAGGATCCAGGGCGGCAAAGGAAATGATGGCGTCTAACCGGTTGCGAAACTCGGGGGAAAACAGGCGCTTGATTTCCCGCATTTCGTCCCCTTGACGCTCCGCATGCATGAAGCCAATTCCGTTTTTAGTCAAGCTGTCGGCCCCGGCATTGGTGGTCATGATGATGACCGTGTTGCGAAAATCGGCCTTACGCCCATTGTTATCCGTCAGAGTACCGTGGTCCATGACCTGCAGCAGAATGTTATAGATGTCCGGATGGGCCTTTTCAATTTCATCCAGCAGCAGGACCGAATAGGGCTGTTTGGTAATGGCTTCGGTGAGCAGCCCCCCTTGTTCAAACCCCACATACCCCGGCGGCGAGCCAATCAGGCGGGATACGGCGTGAGGTTCCATATATTCGGACATGTCAAAACGCAGCAGCTCCACCCCAAGGGTATAGGCCAACTGACGCGCCACTTCGGTTTTTCCCACCCCGGTGGGACCCGAAAACAGGAACGAACCAATGGGCTTTTGGGGGTTTCCCAAACCGCTACGGGCCATTTTGATGGCCGCCGAGAGCGCATCGATTGCCTTGTCTTGCCCGAACACCACAGCCTTCAGGTCGCGATCGAGGGTTTTGAGCGCGTTTCTGTCGGTGCTGGACACATTGCGTGCGGGAATCCGGGCAATTTTGGCCACGATATCTTCAATGTCCCCCTTGCCGATGACCTTGCGCTGTTTGGATTTAGGCAGAATACGCTGGGCCGCTCCGGCCTCGTCGATGACATCAATGGCCTTGTCCGGCAAATGGCGATCATTGATGAAGCGCGCCGACAACTCGGCCGCACTGGACAGGGCCGATTCGGTATAGCGCACCCCATGATGGGATTCGAAGCGTGACTTGAGACCCCGCAAAATCTGGACCGTTTCTTCGATAGTGGGCTCGACCACGTCGATTTTCTGGAAACGGCGGGATAGGGCATGATCTTTTTCGAAAATGCCCCGATATTCGTTATAGGTGGTGGCACCGATACAGCGCAGGTTGCCCCGGGACAAGGCAGGCTTAAGCAGGTTGGAGGCGTCCAGCGTGCCGCCCGAAGCTGCCCCGGCCCCAATTAGGGTATGAATCTCATCAATGAACAGAATGCTGGAAGGATCTTCCTGTAATTGTTTGAGTACGGCCTTCAGGCGTTGTTCGAAATCGCCACGATATTTGGTTCCTGCCAGCAAGGCCCCCATGTCCAAAGAAAACACCACAGACTTGGATAAAACCTCGGGGATGTCCCCGGCCACGATCCGTGAGGCCAATCCTTCTGCAATGGCGGTTTTGCCCACGCCGGCTTCGCCCACCAGCAGTGGGTTGTTTTTACGGCGCCGGCACAGAATCTGGATGACGCGCTCCACCTCGCGGTCGCGCCCAATGAGTGGGTCGATCTTGCCTGCTGCAACCTGCACGTTGAGGTTGAGCGTGTAGCTTTGCAGCGCGCCGCCCGTCTGCGCATCGGCCTCGCCCTCGGGATGGGCCTCTTCGCGCGTGGGCCCCTGGGGCTGCTTGCTGATGCCATGGGCAATATAGTTGACCATGTCTAGACGGGTCACATTTTGCTGATTCAGAAAGTACACGGCGTGGGAATCTTTTTCTCCAAAAATGGCCACCAAGACATTGGCCCCGGTGATGACCCTCGCCTCGTCCAGAAGGAGAAGGGCGACGGCGTCGGCGACTTCCTCGACGGTGGCTAAGCGCCCGTGAAGCGGCGTTTCCTCGCCCAAGCGTTTCATGA
>JAJZHV010000144.1 GCA_021804345.1 Pseudomonadota bacterium
CCCGACAGCAGAGTACACGAACTCACCCCAAGACTCTGGAAACCGCACTTCTCCGACAAACCCCTTCGTTCCCCTCTGCACAACCTCACACAACTCTCAACAACGCCAACCAGTTAACGGTTACCCTATGGTTTCCATGCAAATCACTCCAGATTGCTCCGGCCAAAAAGTCCGGATGATGGCACATTCCAGGGTGGTCAAATTTGCACGCTGTTTTCCCCGGATTCATGGTCATTTTTGCACGCTGATTTACAGCAAAGCATGCGAAAGGTCGTCGTCTTGTCCGCTCCATTGGCACCAAAAAGCCCAAAAATCCGCCCCTTATGGACTTCGAAGGCGATATGTCCGACAGCCTCGAACGTTCCAAAAAGGCGGCGCAAGTCCCGCACCTAAATGAGGATTTCATCGCTGTGATGGGCTACCGGGAGCTCGCCGGATGATGACGCGACTGCATTGGCCCCGGTTCCCAGCAGAGACACAAAGGCATCTTCAAAAATATGGGCCACCAACAGCCGCGCCAGATTGTAGAGTTCCGCAGGAAGGCTGCGCACCTCACGGAACACAACCTCATCGGGTCAATAGAAGATTTCATCACTCATGCCAGTCACCTGCTGCAGGGTGTCACCATGAGTATACTGCCTTCGACCAGGAACCGGGCCTGGGGTACAATGGTAGGCATTTTTCCCAATCTGACTGAGCCCCTCCATGACCCGTGTCGCCAGCATCGATATCCGCGAAGAAGCCGGCGTGCGCACACTGCATTTTGGTTCAGATTGGGTCCAGGGTGCCATGCAACTGGCACGCCCCTGAAGTCTGGAACTCGACTATACCCGAGACATGACGCTGCCGCTTCTGGTGGGCCAACGTCAACCACGCCATGTGCTCCAAATCGGCTTGGGAGCCGCCTCATTGACCCGCTTTCTTTATCGTCATTGCCCCACAACGCACCTGACGATCGTGGAAATCGATGACGGCGTCATCATGGCTGCACGACAGTTCTTCAAGATGCCGTCAGATCCACAAAGGATCACGGTGATCCATGAAGATGGGGTATCGTTCATGCAACGCAGCCACGCGCATTACGATCTCATACTGGTGGATGGCTTTGACAGCAAAGCTCACGCGGGTTTGCTCGAATCCCAAGTCTTCTACGACGACTGTCGCAGACGTCTGGACGACCACGGCTGGATCGCCATCAATCTGCTGGGTAAAAGCCGAGGTTTTCAAGCCACTGTCGCCCGTTTCCGACATGCTTTCCAGAATCAAACCCAAATCCTGCGCCCATACCCCGATGGCAATGTGGTGGCTCTGGCCACAGTTCCAGCCCTGCCGTCTCCTAATATGATCCAATGGCGCGCCGAGGCAGTTCACTTCAAACAAGATACCGGACTCAACCTGGCGGCAACTCTGTCGCGCTTCGAAGCATCATGAACCGAACTGCGTCACCGCTCTGACCATCAAACCGACTCTGCCCCAATCATGCGCCGCCCAGCGTAATCCTGAGCAAACTGCCAAGCGACCCGTCCGGAACGCGCGCCGCGCTCCAAGGCCCATTGCAAAGCCGCCACCCGAATCGCCTCGTCGCTGTGCAAATCGATGTCATAAGTCGCCAGCCAATGGGTCACGGCATTGAGATACTCGTCTTGAGTGAAGCCATAAAAATGCAGGTGCAAGCCAAAACGCTCGGACAGCGATGTTTTTTCCTCGATCGTATCACCGGGGTGCAACTCTCCCTGCCCATCTCTCACCCTTTCCAAGTTATCGTCCATGCGTTCGCTGATCATGTGACGCCGGTTGGAAGTGGCGTAGACCAGAACATTCATGGAAGGGCCAGCAATCGATCCATCCAACACCGTTTTGAGTCCCTTATAGCCCAATTCCCCTTCTTCGAAGGACAAATCATCGCAAAAAATGATGAACTTCTCGGTTTTGTCCCGAACCAACGCAACCATCTCAGGCAAATCGTCGAGATGCTGACGCTCGACCTCGATGAGCCTCAGTCCCTGTTTGTGGAAAGCTTCCAGACACGCTCTGACCAAAGAGGACTTACCCGTCCCGCGTGCACCGGTCATCAAAACGTTATTGGCCGGGTAGCCGCGCACAAACTGGGCCGTATTGGCACGCAAACGTGACACATGACGGTCGATGTTTTGCAAACGATCAAAGGCAACCCATGAGGGCGTTGGCACAGGAACCAGACCGGATGAATCCAGCATCCCACGGCTGTGATGCCAACGATAAGCCAATGCATCGGCGGTGGAAATGTGACGTGTGCCCTGCGCCAAAAACTGTTCAAGATTGGCGTTAAGACGCTCCAGGGCAAGGGCAAGGCGGTCATCGGTGGCGTTCACAATCAATCTCTCTACGGGTCCATCGGGTCACAGTCGGATGCATATCCGACTTTCCGCTGTATCGTACATGACAATGGCTTGTCCGGAATACGAGAATTATCATGCCCGCTGCTGCTGCTTCGGTAGAACGCGCTTCCCTGGTGCACGCTCAGTGCCCACACCGCTCGCCATTCAACCCTTACTTCAGCGTCCAACCTGTGCCAGTGTGACAAAAACATGTCACGACTCTTTCTCAACACAATGAATTTAATGAATATTTAAGATTAATGGTGAAGAATAGGCAGTGTGAGCGGAAATAAAGCATTTGGCATTCTTTATGCTTGTTACTGCTTGAACAGTTTTCAATTTGAAAGGAGACGCACCATGGAACTTCAAACCTTGCTCGGCATGACGCTGGTTACCCTGTCATTCTCCACCTTTGCCAAGTTGCCCGATCCTCTCTGGACCCCCATGGGCGGCAACTATCAGCAACAATTCGGTGCCCCACTCCATCACGGCCTGAGCCAGAATCACCGCAACCACAGCAACGCCTCCAAGCATGATTCGGAGCATGCGCCAGCCAGCACAAACAACACGACCGCCCACACTGGCGCTCTGCCGATTGGCGGAGCCTGACCGACGAGGGCTCTCGCTGACGAGCCGGTGGGTTAAAAAGGCAGCGTCAGCAAGAAAGGCATACCTGGATCGGCCTCAGCTGTGTATCATAGCAGGCCAACTGAGGCGATCCCAACACGATGTTTTCTCGATTTTGGCACCTGTCCCTGGTGGCAGGCGCCACCCTGACCGGATGCGCAACGACGGCGCCGTTGAGCGGCCTCGACCCGCACCAAGGCCAGGCCGTTATTGCGCTCATCGAACAGCCCATGAACAACGAGCGCGAGCGGCTCAGAGCCGTTCTGGCTCCCACCATGGAGCAGGATGACCCCAGGCTCACGTCCCTGCTCGATACCCAAACTTCGTCAGCTGAGACGTTAGCGCTGCACGCTCTAACCGCCGCTTTCAGCACTTCGCCGCTGCATATTGCCAGCTGCAATGCCCCGTTTGCAAGCATCCCAAAAAGCCTTGACCCCTCTTTCATTGAGCATCTTACCCAGCACTGCAAGGCAAACTATGTGCTGTTATTCCATATCAGCGATTACGGCCTGACACCACAAGCCTGGCGCTATGGCTATTTCACGTTTGAGGTGGCTTCTACTCTCGGCATCGCTGCCGTCATCATCCATAGCGGTGTCAAATCCGCCCGTGCCTTGGCTGGTGCCTACCTTGCCCAGGAGAGTGCCGAAGAACTCATTGAGGGCTATGCAGGACTATGGGCCTTGGACGAGGTCAGCCGCCCCGTGCGCATTGAAGCTTCACTGTTTCAACTGCCCAATCCAACACCGATCTGGCATGGCGCTGCCACTGGCTTATGCGACACACATCCAGGGCGCCTTTTTCGAGCTGTTTCCGATCAGGAAAAACAGGACCAGTTGCATCAGTCTATCGTCCATGCTGCCCTTGCCTTGAAAGTCGAACTGGATGGCATTGAGCCCCAAGCCTCCGTCATGGCGCAGCCCTCTGAAGCCGTCAGCACACCATGAAAGCCCATCAACCAAACCCCATCCCCGTATCCAATACCGA
>JAJZHV010000145.1 GCA_021804345.1 Pseudomonadota bacterium
GCCAGACGTCCCTGTAAGTGCTGTTGTTCGGCATTGAGGCTGGCCATTTCAGACTCGATGCGCTCCAACTGCTTGCGCAAGGGGGTGCCAGAGCGTGCCGCCGAGGAGCGCGCAGGCTTGGCCGATGCGCCGGCCGGTTTAGCGGCAGCCGGCACCGCCCCTAGTGAGGCAGCGCCGTCCCGTTGACGTCGCAGTTGATCCTTGCGCCGGGATTCCTCCAGCAAGTAGCGTTGATAGTCCTCCAGATCGCCGTCGAAGGGCATGAGGCGCCCCTGGGCCACCAACCAGAATTCGTCACAGACCTCGCGCAACAAAGCCCGGTCGTGACTGACCAGCAAAACGGTTCCTTCAAACTCGTTCAAGGCCATGGACAGGGCTTCCCGGGTAGCCAGATCCAGATGATTGGTGGGTTCATCCAGCAGCAACAGATTGGGGCGCTGCCAAACGATGAGGCACAGCACCAGGCGCGCCCGCTCCCCACCACTGAGCGTACCCACCGGCTGGGTCAGGCGTTCTCCCCCAAAATTGAACAAGCCCAGGAAATTCTTGAGGGCCTGCTCCCGGGTATTGAGCCCCTCTGCCCGGCCCGTGGCCAGCACCTGCTTGGCCAAACGCACCAGATGCTCCAGGGGTGTTGCCCCGGGGTCCAGCAAATCCATTTCCTGCTGGGCAAAATATCCGATACGCAAGCCTTTGCCTGCCACCACATCCCCTTGCAGGGGTTGCAACACGCGCGCAATGGTTTTGACCAGAGTAGATTTGCCCTGCCCATTGGCCCCCAAAATTCCGATGCGTTGCCCGGCCAGCACCGTGAGCGCCACCTGGCGCACCACCACCGTGGAAGTGGCCGCATAGCCTAAGTCGGCCGCATGCAGGGTCAACATGGGGTTGGGCAACTGCTCTGGTTCGAAAAACTCGAAGGTAAAATCCGCCTCAGCCAGCAGCGGTGCCAGTTTTTCCATGCGCCCCAGGGCCTTGACCCGGCTTTGCGCCTGCTTGGCCTTGCTGGCCTTGGCTTTGAAGCGGGCGATGAACTGCTGCAAATGGGCGATTTTTTCCTGCTGCCGCTCAAAGGCACTTTGCTGCAAGGCCATACGCTCGGCGCGCAGGGTTTCGAAGGTGGAATAGTTGCCCCCATAGCGGGTCAGTTGGGCCTGTTCCATATGCACGGTCACCTGGGTGACGGCATCCAGAAACTCCCGGTCGTGGCTGATCACCAGCATGGTGCCTGGATATTTTTTAAGCCAGTTTTCCACCCAGATCAGAGCGTCCAGATCCAGGTGGTTGGTGGGCTCATCCAGCAGCAGCAGTTCGGAAGGGCACATGAGGGCACGCGCCAATTGCAGGCGCATGCGCCAGCCTCCGGAAAAACTGTTCACCGGTTGATCCATGTCCTGAATCTGAAACCCCAGCCCCAAAATCAGGGACTGGGCACGCGCCGGCGCATCCTGCTCGCCCGCGTCGTACAGAGCGCTGTAGGCATGGGCCATGCGCTCGCCATCACCGCTGTCTTCTGCCGCCTGCACTTCGTCCCGCGCCCGCATGAGGGGGATATCCCCAGCCATGACAAATTGGGTGGCGCTCTCCTCCGTGTCTGGCATCTGTTGGGCCACCTGCGCCATACGCCAGTGGGGCGGAATCTGGTAGCTGCCGCCATCTTCCTGCAGCGTGCCCGCCAATAGCGCAAACAGGCTGGACTTGCCAGCACCATTGCGCCCCACCAAGGCAACCTTCTCCCCCGGGTTAATGGTCAGGCTAGCACCATTAAGCAAGGTTCTCGTGCCACGGTTAAGGACTACGTCTTTCAAGGAAATCATGAGCGCTCAGTTAAACGGGAAATATGCAATTATAATGCTTTGGCACCACCCCGTCCGCCCAAACCGGGCCGACACTGCCTAACATTGCCGAGCGAGGCCCTCGCGTGACACCTGCGTTCCCCCATCTGCTGGCCCCTCTGGACCTGGGTTTTTTGCGTCTTGCCAACCGCGTAGTGATGGGTTCCATGCATACCGGGTTGGAGGAACATCCCGCAGGCTTAGGCCCCCTGACTGAATTTTATACTGCGCGCGCGCGCGGCGGAGTGGGCCTGATCGTCACCGGAGGCGTAGCCCCCAACCAGGAGGGAGCCTTGAGTGCCGGCACGATTGGTCTGACCAGCCCCGCGCAATGCGCGGCGCACCGCGCGCTCACCGATGCCGTCCATGCTGCTGGAAGCCCTATCCTGATGCAAATCCTGCATGCCGGGCGCTACGCCATGCATCCGCAGTGCGTGGCACCCTCGGCCCTACAGGCGCCCATCTCGCCCTTCCGGCCCCGTGCTCTGGAAGAAGCGGACATCTGGCGCACCCTGGAAGACTTCGTGCGCTGCGCCCAGCTGGCTCGGGAGGCCGGTTACGACGGGGTGGAAATCATGGGCTCGGAAGGCTATCTGCTCAATCAGTTCTGTGCCCCCTGTAGCAATCAGCGTCAGGATGACTGGGGGGGCACTCCCGCCCAGCGTCAGCGTCTGTCACGCCTGGTGGTGCGCCAGATCCGTGCGGCCCTCGGGCCACAGTTTGTACTCATGTTCCGCCTTTCCCTGCTGGATCTGGTGGCCGGGGGAAGCCCTTGGAGCGAGGTGCTTTCCCTGGCCCAGGACCTGCAGCAGGAAGGGGTGGATATCATGGATTGTGGCTTTGGGTGGCATGAATCACGCATTCCCACCATTGCCACCCTGGTGCCTCGGGCCGCCTTTCGGCACCACATTCAACGCCTCAAACAGCACCTGGAGATTCCCGTGGTGGCCACCAACCGGATCAACGATCCGACTCTGGCCGAAGAGCTGTTGCAATCCGGGGTGGCCGATCTGGTGTCCCTGGCACGTCCCTTGCTGGCCGATCCGGACTTTGTGCGCAAGGCGCAGGCCGGGCAACCCGAACGCATCAACACCTGCATTGCCTGCAACCAGGCCTGTCTGGATCAGATTTTTGTGGGTCAACGGGCCTCCTGCCTGGTCAATCCCTGGGCCTGTCACGAGGCCGAAAGCACCTGGACGCACACCTTTGCTCCCCGGCGCATTGCCGTGGTGGGCGCTGGTCCGGCGGGGCTGTCTTGCGCGCTCACCCTGGCTCAGCGGGGGCATACCGTCACCCTGTTCGAAGAGCAAGCGGCCATCGGCGGACAGTTCAGACTGGCGCAGCAGATTCCAGGGAAGGAGGAATTTGCCCAGACCTTGCGGTACTTTCACACTGAGCTGACGCATTGCGAGATCACCTGGCGCTTGGGGCAGCGGGCCCAGTGCGCCGATCTGCTGTCCTTCGAACATGTGGTGCTGGCCTGCGGGGTGCGTCCACGGCAACCGCTCATTCCCGGTATAGAGCATCCGTTGGTGGTGTCTTATCAGGCTTTGCTGGCCGGCGAAGTTCGCGCCGGAGCACGGGTAGCCATCATCGGTGCCGGCGGAATCGGGTTTGATGTGGCTGAATTTCTCACACACCAACATCCTGGAGCAGACCCCATTGCCGCCTTCGAAGCCTTCTGGGGCATCGATGCCAAAGGCAATGCCCAGGGCAGCCTGGGGCCCGCCAGCGTACCACCCCCGCACAGAGCGGTGTGGCTGCTGCAACGCAAACCCGGAAAACCAGGTGAGTCCCTGGGAAAAACCACCGGTTGGGCCAAACGGGCCCTGCTGCAAAAACGAGGGGTGCACACCTGGTCGAAGGTGCGCTATCTGGCCATCGATGCCCACGGCCTGCACCTGAGCGTGGATGACGTGCCCCAGTATCTGGCACTGGACACCATCGTCCTGTGTGCCGGACAGGAATCCCGCCAGGAACTGTTGGCGCCCCTGCAACAGGCCGGTGTGGCCTGCACCCTCATTGGCGGCGCCTGGCAAGCCGGCGAGCTGGATGCGCAACGGGCCATTGCCCAAGGCACCCACCTGGGCCTTACCTTGTAACCGCAGGCAGCGCCACCTCATGG
>JAJZHV010000146.1 GCA_021804345.1 Pseudomonadota bacterium
ATCATATTCGCGCCTGCGCCTTTCTGGTGGTGGATGGAGTCATTCCCAGCAATGAAGGACGCGGCTATGTACTGCGCCGCATCATACGGCGTGCGATTCGCCATGGGTACAAACTCAACCAGAAACAGCCCTTTTTTCATCGCCTGGTGCCCGATCTGGTACAGGTAATGGGTGATGCTTATCCCGAACTGGTGGCTGTACAGGAATCGGTGATGACGGTGTTGCGCCTGGAGGAAGAGCGGTTTGCCGAAACCCTGGAGCACGGCATGGGGGTGCTGGAGCAGGCTTTGCATCAGGAAGACCGGATGCTGGAAGGCGAAACGGTTTTTCGGCTGTACGATACCTACGGTTTTCCCATCGACCTGACTGCGGATATTGCCCGCGAGCGGGGGGTAGCGGTGGATCTGGCAGGCTTTGAGCAGGCCATGGCCCTGCAACGGGAGCGTGCCCGCGCGGCCTCGCGCTTTAGCAGTCAGGGCGTTGTGGACTATGCCGGGGCCGCCACCACGTTTCTGGGCTATGACCACTTGCATCTGCAGGCCCGGGTGTTGGCGCTGTATCGGGAAGGGGAATCAGTGCCGGTTCTGGAAAGCGGTCAGTCCGGCACGGTGGTGCTGGATCAAACCCCCTTCTACGCCGAGTCCGGCGGGCAGGTTGGCGATCGGGGCGAGTTGGTTAGCGCCCATGGCACCTTTGGGGTGCACGGTACGCAAAAAATCCAGGCCCTGGTTTTTGGGCATCAGGGGCAAGTGTTGACAGGGCGGATCAGCCTGGGCGATCGGGTGGAGGCGCAAGTGGATCAGGCGGCGCGACAGCGTGCGGCCTGGAATCATTCTGCCACCCATTTATTGCACGCGGCCTTGCGTTCTGTGTTGGGTCCTCATGTGGCTCAAAAGGGCTCCTTGGTCGATGCCCAACGCACCCGGTTTGATTTTTCTCACGATAAACCCCTTACCGCTGCCCAGTTGCGCGCGGTGGAGGATCTGGTCAATCAGGAGATTCGCCGTAATCCGGCTGTGGAAGTGCGCATCATGAAGTATGACGAGGCGGTCCAAAAGGGGGCTATGGCGCTGTTTGGTGAAAAATATGGGGATGAGGTCCGGGTAGTGAGCATGGGCGATTTTTCCACCGAACTGTGCGGAGGCACCCACGTGTCGCGTTGCGGCGATCTAGGCCTGTTCCGGATTCTGGCCGAATCTGGGGTGGCCTCTGGTGTGCGGCGCATCGAGGCCATGACGGGAGAAGGGGCGCTGGATCTGGTACACCAGGAACGTGATCAACTGCTGCAAGCGGCGGCGCAGCTCAAGGTTCAACCGCAAGAGGTGGGAGCGCGCTTAACGCAGGTTCTGGAGCAGGTTCGCGCCATGGAGCGGGAATTGTCACGCTTGAAATCCCGAATGGTGGCCAGCGAAAGCGCCGATCTGCTGGCCCAGGTGGTGCAAGTCAATGGCGTCTCTGTGCTGGCCGTGTCCGTGCAGGACGCTGACGCCAAAACTCTGCGCGAAACCCTAGATACGCTCAAATCGCGCCTGGGGAGCGGACTGATTGTGCTGGGCTCGACGCAGGGCGACAAGGTCAATTTGATTGCTGGGGTTACGCCTGATCTGCTGGGGCGCTTCAAGGCCAACGAATTGATTGCTCCCGTGGCCCAACAGGTGGGCGGCAAGGGCGGCGGGCGGGGAGATATGGCCCAGGCCGGAGGAACACTTCCGGCACAATTGGCCGGAGCCCTGGCGGCTATTCCGCAATGGGTAGCAACCCACGCGACCTGATTGTCCCTTGAGGGCAGGAGCAGGGGCTGCCATAAAAAAACCGCAGAGATCAACCCGCTCTGCGGTTTTTAAGTGAAACCGTGCGGGTTTTTAGGCTGAAATGTCCGGCACCAAGCTGGATTGTAGCTGCGTGATCTGATCCTTGAGGGAAAGTTTGAGTTTTTTAAGACGCTGCAATTCGATGGGGTTGTTGGTCAAGCTCCGCTGTTCGTGGTCCTCGATTTTTTGATCTAACTGGCGATGCTTGCTTTGCAACCGTGAGATTTGAGTCTGAATGACGCCTGCTTCCATGGTGCCCCTCCCCAATGTGATGTTCAGGATAGATCCACTTCCACGTTATCGATGAGGCGAGTCTTTCCCAAGCGAGCCGCTGCCAAAACAACCAAGGCACGATCCTGCGGGCCGACTTCCTGCAAGTCGCACCGCCGCCGGATGGCAAAATAGTCTGTTTCCCAACCTCGCCGGTCCAGAGCTTCACTGGCCTCAACCTCAAGGCTACCAAAATCCCGGCGTCCTGCAAACAAGAATTTACGGATCTGATCCAGTTGGTGATAGAGCGCGATGGATTCGATGCGCTCCAGCGGCGACAGATAGCTGTTGCGTGAACTGAGCGCCAGGCCGTCGGGCGCACGCACGGTTTCGGCCGGAATGATCTTGATGGGTAGTGCCAATTGCTGGACCATCTCCCGCAAAACCAGATATTGCTGATAGTCCTTTTTGCCGAAAATGGCCAGTTGTGGCTGTACCATGTTGAACAGTTTCAGCACCACGGTGGCAACCCCCCTGAAATGTCCGGGGCGTACCTGTCCCTCTAGGGTGTTCTGAATGCGCGAAGGTTCTACGGTCACACTTTGAGGAACGGGATACACTTCGGCTTCGTCCGGGGCAAACACCACATCGCAACCGGCTTGCTGCAAACGCTGGCAATCGGCGGCCAGGGTGCGTGGATAGCGCTCGTAATCTTCTCCCGGACCGAACTGCAAGCGGTTGACAAACAGGCTGGTGACCAGGCACGTGGCGTGCGGTCTGGCCAGGCGAATCAAATCGATGTGACCGTCGTGCAGATTTCCCATGGTGGGGACCAGAGCCACTGGGTGTTCCGGAGACAGGCGCTCCCTCAGTTGTTGTACGGAATGAATGACGTCCATCAAAACTCCAGCGTTTTGCAAAAAAGGTTGCTTGAAAAATAGGTTCGTTGCCCCCGTGAAAGGGATTGTGGCACAGAGGAGCCCGGATTCGGCAGGAAAACGGGTGGTGCACGGCGGCACCCACCCGACGAGCGCAGGGCAGTGCCAAAAAGCTCATGAGGCCCCCAACGGGGTGGCGTCTTGGGTTAGGCATTGGCCGAGTAATTGGTCCACGCTACCCAGTCCGGGGATGATCAAATCCGGGGCCAGTTCCTGCAAGGGGCGTAGTACAAAGGCCCGTTGTCCCATGCGCGGGTGGGGCAGGACCAGTTGCGGAGAATTCAGAACCAGAGCGTCATAGAGCAGCATATCCAGATCCAGCGTGCGCGGGGCATTGGGAAAAGGCCGCTGGCGTTGGTGCCGGTTTTCGATGGCGCGCAGCTGGTGCAGAAGATCCAGAGGCGCCAGATGGGTTTGCAGCAAGGCTACCGCATTGACGAAGTCAGGCTGGGAAAGAAATCCTTGCGGGGCACTGCGATACAGGCGAGAGCGCGCGGCTAGGGTGGTGTGGGGAAGGGCGATCAATGCTTGCAGAGCTTGATCCACCTGAGCTTGCGGGTTTTGCAAGTTGCTCCCCAGGCCAATGAATACTTGATGCGTCATCGTCGTCTGCGGCGTCGATGACGCTTGGCCTCTCCCTCCTCCTGCAACAGGAGGGACTCCCGTTCTTCGCTGGGGGCCTGCTGGAAATCGGTCCACCATTGCGCAAGGGACGGGTCGATTTCTGCGCAACTGGCGCGCAGCAACAAGAAATCGTAAGCCGCCCGGAAACGTGGATGCTCCAGTAAACGGAAGGGGCGCGGGCCATGGCGTTGCTCGAAACGCGGTTGCAGGCTCCAGATTTCTTTCATCACGGCATCGAAGCGGCGGGGAATCGCCAGGGTTTTGCGCTGTGTTTCCAGTACCTGGGTCATGGCTTCAAACAGGGCCGTGATGGGGCGTT
>JAJZHV010000147.1 GCA_021804345.1 Pseudomonadota bacterium
GATCCACCAGATAACCCGAGGTGACCACTTGCGAGCGCGCCTCCTGCTGGGGCAGATAACTGCAGGCGTAGGCCGCGGTGGCATAAAATTGGAGCCGATGTAACGGCAGATCGTGCAAATGGGTCATAATTCGTCAGCTTAACCCCGAAAAGGGGAGAATGTCCACCAAGTCCCCGGCCGCCACCTGGGTACAGGCGGCGGGCAGCACGATCAGGCAGTTAGCCTGGCTCATGGAGCGCAGTACCCCCGAGCCCTGATTTCCGGTGCTGCTCACCTGCCATTCGCCCTGGGCGTTGCGTGCCACGATGCCCCGTTGAAACTCCATGCGTCCCAGAGCTTTTTTGAGATTCTGGGTGCAGCGCACCGCGCACTGCAGGGGCTCCGGCACCGGGTTCATGCCCGCCAGTTGCAGCAGGGCCGGGCGTACTAGCAGCAAAAAGGTCACCATCACCGCCACCGGGTTGCCGGGCAAGCCAAAAAACCGGGCCGCGCCCAGGGTGCCAAAGGCCAGGGGGCGCCCGGGTTTCATGGCAATCTTCCAGAACTGGATCTGTCCTAACTCCTGCAGGATCGGCTTAACGAAATCCGCCTCTCCCACTGACACCCCGCCGCTGGTCAGCACCACATCCGCCATGCCCGCCGCGCTGCTTAGGGCCGTGCGCAGGGCTTCCGGAGAATCGGGAATCACTCCCAGATCCAGGCACTCAAAGCCCAGGGCCCCCACCAGCGCGCGCAGGGTGTGGCGGTTGCTGTCAAAGGTTTGACCCGGCCCCGGAATCTGCCCCAGGGTCACTAACTCGCTGCCGGTGGAGCACAGAGCCACGCGCAAGGGGCGCACCACCGGGATATCGGCCAGCCCCAGAGAGCCCAGCAAGCCCAGTTCGGCTGCCCCCAGGCGCTGCCCCTGGCGCAACACCACCCCCCCGAGGGGCAGGTCTTCGCCGGCGCGCCGGATATGCTGCCCCAGGCGTTGCCCCGGTTGCACCCGAATGGCCCCCTCATGCAGGGTAACCTGTTCTTGCATCACCACGGTGTCGGCCCCGGCCGGAATCAGGGCCCCGGTCATTAGCCGCATGGCCTGTCCCGGAGGCAGGGGGGGAGGCATTCCCGCCCCGGCCAGCAGGGTGTGTGCCACGGGCAGGGGAGTGGCCTGTTGCAGGTCCGCATGGCGCAGGGCATAGCCATCCATAGCGGAATTATCCCAGCCCGGAACCGCACGCGGCGCGCTCACGTCCTGGGCCAGAATGCGTTGCCAGCTGTGGCATAAGGGCACCTGCACCATCTCCTGCAGCGGGGTGAGGTGACGGCGCAGATGCTCCTGGGCCTGGGGCAAGGTCAGTTCGCCGGGGAGCAAGGTCTGGGTCATGAAGGAGTTTCCGTGGTGATCAGATCGGTGGGAGTGTTGAAATTGCCAAAGGCTGCGGGTGCCTCGTCAAAACAGACCCGCGCCGGGGACCAGCGTTGCTGCCAGCGCCACACCGGGCCTGCCCCCTGGCGCAGATACTGGGCCAGATCCCCATGCAGCGAGCTGTGCAGCAGGGCAAAGAGCGGCTGATCGCGCCCTGGGGTGGTGGCGATGGCCAGCATGGCCGCCTGCGCCTGCAGGCCCTGGTGCAGGCGCAGAACCAGGTCCGGGGGCAACAGGGGCGCATCGCAGGGCACAAGGGCCACCAGGGGGCAGGCGTTCTGCTGGGCAAAGTACAGGGCGCGCTCGATGCCCCCCAAGGGGCCCAAGCCCGGAACCAGATCCGGCAACACCGGCAAGCCCAGGTGCTGATAGTGCTGCGCCGGGCGATTGGCACTCAAGGCGAGGCACGCCACTTGTGGTGCAAAGCGTGCCTGGACGTGGGCCAGCAGGCTTTGGCCACGCCAGGGCAGAAGCCCCTTGTCCTGGCCACCCATGCGCCGGCTGGCTCCTCCTGCCAGTATGCAGCCTGCAATCTTCATGCGCTGCAGTATAATGCTCTTTAGCCGACATGAACACCTCACCCACCCCCCTACCCACCGTGCACGATGCCCTGGCCAGACCCCTGCGGGACTTGCGCATTTCGGTCACCGGTCGCTCCAACTTTCGCTGCCCCTACTGTATGCCGCGGGCTTTGTTTGGGCCAGATCACGCCTTTTTGCCCCGTGCTGCCCTGCTCAGCTTTGAAGAAATCTTCCGCCTGGCTCAAGTGTTTGTGCACCTGGGGGTCAACAAGCTGCGCTTGACCGGGGGCGAGCCCCTGTTGCGCCGCGACCTGGAGCGCCTAGTGGCACAACTGGCCACCCTGACGGGGGTGGAGCTGGCCATGACCACCAATGGCGTGTTGCTGGGGCGCAAGGCGCAGGCCTTGCGCGCGGCGGGGTTGACGCGCCTGACCGTCAGTCTCGATGCCCTAGATGACGCCACCTTTTTGCGCATGAATGATGCCCACACGCCGGTGGCCGAGGTGCTGGCGGGCATTGAGGCGGCCCAGCGCGCAGGCTTTACGGGGCTTAAGATCAATGCCGTGATTCAGCGAGGGGTGAACGAGCATGCGGTGCTGGATTTGGCTCGGCATTTTCGTGGCACGGGCATGACCGTGCGCTTCATCGAATACATGGACGTGGGCAGCAGCAATGGCTGGCGGCCGGCGGACGTGTTTTCAGCCCAGGACATGCTGGCCCTGCTGCGCCAGCAATGGGTGCTGCAGCCCGTGACGGGCAACCCCCACGCGGTGGCCCAGGAGTACCGCTATGCCGATGGGGCAGGGACGGTGGGACTCATAGCAGCGGTCACCCAACCCTTTTGTCAGCACTGCACCCGCCTGCGCCTGTCCACCGACGGGCAATTGTTCACCTGCCTGTTTGCTGGCACTGGGTTTGATGTCAAAACCCTGCTGCGCGCTGACCTCACGGACCAGGCCCTAGCCGAGCATCTAGGCCTGCTGTGGCAGCAGCGCCAGGACCAATACTCCCAACTGCGTTTTCACGCCGCGCGGGCCCAGCCCCCCAAGGAAATGTCCTACCTGGGCGGTTAACCAATTAATCCGCGGGGCAGCAAAAAACCGTTCTATAATCGCGCCTACTTCAGTGTGGGGGTGTGCATGAAATTCCGCTTTCCGGTGGTCATTATCGACGAAGATTTCCGTTCCGAAAACACCAGCGGACTGGGCGTGCGCGCCCTGGCAGACGCCCTGGAAAAAGAAGGGCTGGAGGTGCTCGGGGTGACCAGCTTTGGCGACATGGCTTCCTTTGCCCAGCAGCAAAGCCGGGCCTCCTGCTTTATCCTGTCTATTGATGACGAGGAATTTGGCGCGGGCTCGCGCGATGAAATGGAAGCCGCGCTCAAGCACCTGCGGGCCTTTGTGCAGGAAATTCGCTGGCGCAATTCCGATATCCCCATTTTCTTGTATGGCGAAACCCGCACCTCGCGCCACATTCCCAACGATGTGCTCAAGGAGTTGCATGGCTTCATCCACATGTTCGAGGACACGCCCGAGTTTGTGGCGCGCCATATCGCCCGCGAGGCGCGGGTCTACCTGGATTCTCTGGCGCCGCCTTTTTTTCGGGCTCTGACTCATTATGCTTCGGATGGTTCCTATTCCTGGCATTGCCCCGGACATTCCGGGGGGGTGGCTTTTTTGAAAAGCCCGGTGGGGCAGATGTTTCACCAGTTTTTTGGCGAAAACATGCTGCGGGCGGATGTCTGCAATGCGGTGGATGAACTGGGGCAGCTGCTGGATCATACCGGCCCGGTGGCGGCATCGGAGCGCAATGCGGCGCGCATTTTCAATGCCGATCACCTGTTTTTTGTCACCAACGGCACCTCCACCTCCAACAAGATCGTCTGGCATTCCACCGTGGCGGCGGACGACGTGGTGGTGGTGGATCGCA
>JAJZHV010000148.1 GCA_021804345.1 Pseudomonadota bacterium
AAAAGGGATGGAAAACACCGAACCGCCCCAATCCAGCACCTGGGTGGAACCCACGATCTGATCCACCGCCCAATCGCCCCCCTTGACCAGAATGTCGGGGCGGCAATCCAGAATCCGTTGCAAGGGCGTATCTTCCTCAAACCAGGTCAGCGCAGTCACATCCTCTAGGGCGGCCACAAGGGCCAAACGATCTTGCAAGGCGTTGATGGGCCGATCCGCCCCCTTGCCTAGGCGTCTAACCGAGTCATCGGCATTAAGGGCCACCAGTAGCGATGCGCCTAAAGCACGGGCTTGGGCCAGATAGGTCACGTGCCCCCGATGCAGAATATCAAACACGCCATTGGTAAAAACCAGCGGGCGTGCCAAGGAATGCAGCCAGGATAGATCCGACACCGGAACATGAATTTTTTTTTCGAAGAGTGGCCCAGGATAGCGCATCATGGTCAAGCCCAGTGATTACATCTTGACGGGCTGGGCAGGCGGCAAGGATTCCTCGTTTTGCGGTGCCGGTTGCTGCACCTCGGCAGGTTTGGCGCCAGCCCCGGAAACCGCCCCAGCTCCAGGCCCGGGTTCAGCCTGTATCTCGGCAATGGGTCGTTTGTCGGGGGCCGGCACAGCAACCGTATCGATATATTCGAACACCTTGACCACCTGCCGTGTGCCCGATGTGGTGCTGGCCACATTGGCCGCGGCCTCGCCTTCGCCACGGGTTACAAGCCCCATCAAATAGACGACGCCGTTTTCGGTGGTCACGCTGATCTGTACCGGAGAATAATGTTCGTGTGATTCGGTCATCAAGCGGGTATGGACCTTGGTGCTGAGATAGGAGTCACTGGTGCGTTGGGAAAAACTGCTATTGGGGGCAATGGTCGTTTCGTCAATGACGGTGCGCACATTGACCAATCCTTTGGCCAGCGTTTCCAGCTCAGTGCGCGTGCTCTGGTCTGGCACTTCACCGGTGAGCAGCAAGTTACGGTTGAAGCAGGTGACATTCACATGCGCCCGATCCCCGAACTGATTGTCGATGGCACTCCCTGCATGTCCCTCAATGCTCTGGTCATCGATTTGTGTTCCCGTTGTGCGGCGATCCGCTACCACCAGGCCAGTGCCAACCACTCCAGTGGCCATCAAGGGAAAACAACCGGGCAGCCCGGCGCTCACACAGAGCACGAACAACAGCCCCCAACCCCGCAAATACTTCATTCCTCTACCCCCAACAGAACACAATCGATGGCATCACACAGACAATGCAACACCAGGATATGCACCTCCTGGATACGTGCCGTACGTTTGCTGTGCACGCAAATATGGACATCGTTGCCATCCAGCAGTTCGGCCAGAGCCCCTCCCCCCTTGCCCGTCAGGGCCACCACGGGCAGTTCCCGCTCATGGGCTGCGCGCACGGCTTCCAGAATACTGGGCGAATTGCCGCTGGTGGAAATGGCCAGCAAGACGTCACGCCCATGCCCCAAGGCGCGAATCTGTTTGGAGAATACGTCATTGTAGTGATAGTCGTTGGCAATGGAAGTGAGGGTGGAGCTATCCGTGGTCAGGGCCATGGCAGCCAGCGGTGGACGTTCCATCTCGAAGCGGTTGAGCAACTCAGCCGCAAAATGCTGTGCGTCAGCAGCGGAGCCGCCATTGCCGCAGACCAGAATTTTTCCCTCGGAAAGCAGACATTGCACCATGCGTTCCGCCGCCATGGCAATGGGAGCGGCCAACTCGGAGGCCAAGGTCAGCTTGAGCGTGGCACTTTCATTGAAATGCCCAGTAATGCGCGCGATCAGATCCATGCCGGGCATTATATGTCAATTACCGGAAAAATCGAGAATATCCTGCAGCCACTGCAAGGGCCCCTGAGGATGGGCCATAAGGATAGCGTCAAAGCGACAGGGCCCCTCATGCCCGTGCTGCATCAAATACACCCGTGCTGCTCGGCTCAAGCGTTGCTGCTTATGCCAGTGGATACTTTCGCCGGCATCCCCCCATGGTCCACGACGCCGCACGCGCACCTCCACGAACACCAGCAAGTCGTTTCGCGCCACGATCAAATCGATTTCTCCTAAACGACAGCGAAAATTTCGGGCTACAATCCGAAAGTGGCGTTGCCGGAAAAATGCAGCGGCGCGCTGCTCACCCAACTGTCCAAGGGCATTCATGGCATCACCCTGGTTTTCATCGGAACCCTTGCCCCATGCATGAACCGGGCGCAACCCTGTATGTGGTGGCAACCCCCATTGGCAACCTGAAGGATCTCAGCCCACGCGCACAAGCCACCTTGCAGCAAGTGGACTGGATCGCGGCTGAAGACACGCGCAATACGGGGCATCTGCTGCGCCATCTTGGCATAGAAAAACCCCTGTTGGCTTATCACGCCCATAATGAACGCAGCGCCAGTCACCTGCTGATTCAAAAACTGCAAGCGGGTGAGTCTATTGCGCTGGTATCCGATGCCGGGACTCCGGGCGTGAGTGATCCGGGCGCAACCCTTGTGGCCGCAGCGCTTCTGGCCGGCATTCCCGTGGTCCCGATTCCCGGGCCCAGTGCCGTAGTCACGCTGCTGTCCGCCGCCGGATTTCCTCCCGGGCCCTTTCTGTTTTACGGATTTCTGCCCGTCAAGTCGGGGCAGCGCCAGCGGGCCTTGGCCAGCCTGCAATCCCAGCCCTGGACCCTGGTGTTTTATGAGGCACCACACCGCATCCAGGCCACCTTGCAGGCCCTGCTCGATACCCTGGGGGGGGAAAGGCGACTTTGCATTGGCCGCGAGTTGACCAAATTATTTGAAACCATCCACTGCACCACTCTGGCCGAGGGCTTGAGCTGGCTGGCCTCTGATCCGTACCATCTGAAAGGAGAATTTGTACTGGCGGTAGAAGGGGCGGCTAGCGCACCACCCGAGGAGGCTGCCCAGCATGACCGCTTACTCCTGGCCTTGTTGTCCCACCTCTCGGTGGGGGACTCCGTCCGGATTGCCATGCAAGCCACCGGTGCGGGGCGCAACGCTTTGTACCAGCGCGCGCTTTGGCTGGCGCAACAGGAGGCCTCCAGCAGCCCGCAAGGGGAGTGCTAAGGCCGCTTAGTCCCGGAAGTTGTCAAATTGCAGGGGCAGGCCCAGCTCTGCGCCCTTGATCAGGGTAATGGCCTCTTGCAGGGTATCCCGTTTAGCACCACTCACCCGCACCGCAGTGCCCTGAATACTCCCCTGAACCTTGAGTTTGCTGTCCTTGAGCAGTTTGACGATTTTTTTGCCCAACTCGGTTTCCACCCCCACCTGGATGGTGATCTCCTGCTTGACCTTGCTGCCGCCAATGGTCTCGACTTTTTTTGTTTGCAGGGAGCGAATATCGATGCCGCGCTTGACCAGTTTCAGGTTCAGGATTTCCTTCACCTGTTCCAGTTTGAAGTCGTCATCGGCAAATACGGTCAGGCAAAATTCTTTCTGTTCGACCCGAGCATCCGAGCCCTTGAAATCGAAGCGCGTACCCACCTCACGGTTGACCTGTTCCACGGCATTACGCACTTCCTGCTGATTCACTTCGGAGACGATGTCAAAAGAGGGCATGGGAGAGTTCCTGGGAAGGTTTAACGCCGCAAGCGGGCTGCAATGCGCAAGCGCAAGGCATTCAAGCGGATAAATCCGGCCGCGTCCGCTTGCTGATAGGCGCCGCCATCATCCTCGAAAGTGGAGATATTGGCATCAAATAGGGAGTCTGTGCGCGAATCCCGACCCACTACCATCACGTTCCCCTTGTACAACTTGAGCCGCACCCAACCGTTCACAGGGGTTTGTGTATCGTCGATCAGGGTCTGCAAGGCGCGCC
>JAJZHV010000149.1 GCA_021804345.1 Pseudomonadota bacterium
CCATGAAGCAGGAGATGTGGTTCTCAAGACGGTCGCCCGTCGGTTGTTGAACAATCTGCGCGCCAGCGATACGGTTGCGCGTTTGGGTGGGGATGAGTTTGCCCTGGTGTTGGCCGATCTGGATAGTCCCGAGCAGGCCATTCCCATTGCGGAAAAGATTCTGCAATCCTTGGAACAGGCTATTCCAGTCACGGCCCACCCCGCCTGTCAGATCAGGGCCAGCATCGGTATCAGCCTGTATCCTGACAACGGCTTCGAAATGGACACCTTGCTTTCGGCGGCAGACACGGCCATGTACGAAAGCAAGAAGCAGGGCAATCATCAGTTCAGCTTTTCCAGGGAACGCCCAACGGCATTGGCCCTGGAGAGCGACTGGATCACGCTGGACGCCAATCATCTGGTGGGGGTTGAAGACATCGACCGGGAGCATCTGGAGCTGATTACCATGGTGAACCAAATGAACCGTTCACTCAAAAACGGGAACCAGGAAGACACCTGGGGGATCTTCGAGGAGATCTTCCGGCAGATCGAGCACCACTTTTCCACAGAAGAAGCGGTCATGGAAAACCTAGACTACCCGGATCGGGTTGCGCACCAGCATGGCCATGCGGTGATGAAAAACATGCTAGGACGCATCAAGGAATCAATCAATCAATCCAACGGGATGCTAGCCTCCCAGCTCTTGAAAAACTGGGTGGTGGATCATGTGCAGGGTGCCGACCGGGACCTAGGAGACTATATCAAATCCCGCAAGAGCAGCCCGCCCTTTACTTCCGGATCAACAGGGCAATGAGACGATCCACCATTTTGCCGTAGGGAGGCTGGGCCAGGGCAGCCCCACTCCAGCGGGCCTGCCACACCACTGGCTTGCGGTGACTGAAGGTCATGAAGCCATCCTGCCCATGATAGGCGCCCATGCCGCTGGCCCCCACGCCGCCAAAGGGTAGATTCTCCACCAGGCAATGCAGCAAGGTGTCGTTGATGGTGACCCCACCGGCACTGGTGCGCGCCAGAAGGGTATTTTGACGGGAGCGGTCGGTTCCGAAATAGTACAACGCCAGCGGCTTGTGGCGTGCGTTAATCCAGGCCAGCGCCTGCTCTAGGTGCGTGTAAGTGATCAAGGGCAGGATGGGGCCGAAAATTTCTTCCTGCATCACCTGCATGTCCCAGTTCACGTCCAACAGCAAGGTGGGTACAAACTTCCGCTGCGCCTGACCCTGCGGATGTTCTGACCGCGGATCGATTTCCACCACCCGGGCACCCTGGCGTCGCGCATCTTCCACCAGGGCTTGCAAGCGCGCATAGTGGCGCTCATTCACCACCGAGGTATAGTCCGGGTTGGCGACCAAACCGGGGTACAGGCGCCCTACTGCCTGCCGATACAGATCAACGAAAGAATCCACCTGACCCGGGCGCAGCAACACATAATCGGGGGCAATGCAGGTTTGCCCGGCGTTGAATAACTTCCCTCGGGCAATTCGTTGCACGGCCTGCTCCAGGGCACAAGGTTCATCCATGAGCACCGGTGACTTCCCACCCAACTCCAGGGTGACGGGAACGAGATGTTCGCTGGCGGCACGCATGATCAGACGCCCCGTGGCCGTGCTCCCGGTAAAAAATAGGTGATCAAAGGGCAAACCGGCAAAAACGGCGCCCACCTGGGCATCTCCCGTCACCACACTCACTTGGTCAGCATCGAAGGCTGCGGATAGTACCTGTTGCAGCAAGGCGCTAGAGGCCGGAGTATATTCCGAGGGCTTGAGCATCACCCGGTTGCCAGCGGCCAGGGCTGCCACCAACGGCATCAGCGCCAGACTCAGCGGATAATTCCAGGGGGACATGATCCCCACAACCCCCAGGGGCTCCACCCGCACCTGCGCGGTAGCCGGCCATAAGTGCAAGGGTACGCGGCGCTGTTGCGGGCGCATCCAGTGCGGCAAATGCCGGATGGTGTGCTGAATGGACTCCAGAATCAAAAAAATTTCCCCCAGCATGGTTTCATGCGCAGAGCGATGGCCGAAGTCCTGGCTGATGGCCGCGATGAAGGCGCTTTGCTGTTCTCGTAACAGGCGCTGCAATTGGCGCAAAGCCGCGATGCGCGCGGTCATGGCCGGGGGCCCAGCCTGCAGATACGCTTGACGCTGGCGTTGCAGCGTGGCCCGCAGTGGGCAGGAGTCCACGGGAGGGGTAGAATGCGCTGTCATGGGGATTTACCCTGGGGCCTGTTGCTGGTTTATTTTCATTCTCTTCATGATCCTAATGGCTTGCACAAGTCCCGCTGACGCCGATCTGTCGCTCCGGTTTAACCGAGAATGCTGTTGCGTGACGCTAGACCAGTCCGCCCTGTGCGCTGCATTGAAGCAGGCTGTGGACGATCCGGAGTTTTGCACCCGTCTGAGCCAGTCGCACCCGCATCTATTTGCCACCACACCGGTGTTTGTGCCTAGCATGGCCCTCCACCACATGCATCAGGCTGTGCTGGCCATCGAGGCAGCCACCCAACTGCCCGCATACCAACAGCAGGTGCTTGCCTGGGCCGGCGCAGCGGCGCAACGAGATTTTGGCCCTGCCGGGGTGTTCATGGGCTATGACTTTCATCATACACCGGCTGGCCCCAAACTCATCGAAGTCAACACCAACGCTGGAGGCGCCTTCCTCAATGCCGTGCTGGCCAGCGCCCAAGGCGCCTGTTGCCCCGAGGCCCGGGGGGATGCCAATCCCTGGAACCCGCAAGGCTTTGAGGCGCTCGTGGCCGGGATGTTCCGGCAGGAATGGGTACGACAGGGCCGAGCGGGAATGCCGCAGCGCATAGCGCTGGTGGATGATGCACCGCAAGCGCAATACCTTTATCCGGAATTCATCCTGGCGCAGCAATTGTTGCAGCGCCAGGGCTTCGAAACCCGGATTGCCGACGCCCAGGACTTGCACTACCGGGGGGGCCAACTCCGGTATCAGGAGGAGCCCATCGACCTGGTATATAACCGGCTGGTGGATTTTTCACTGCAGGAGCCGCGCCATGCCGCCCTGCGTGCGGCTTATCTGGATGGCGCGGTGGTGGTGACCCCCAACCCCCATCTGCATGCCCTGTTTGCCGACAAGCGCAACCTGACCCTGCTCTCGTGCCAAGAGCAGCTCACCGCCTGGGGGCTTGAGCCGGCACAGACACAGGCCCTAGACGCGGTGCTGCACACAGAGCTCGTGTCCGCAGAAAATGCCGCTGCCCTGTGGAGCGCCCGCAAACATCTGTTCTTCAAACCCTCGGCGGGACATGGCAGCAAAGCCGTTTATCGCGGGGACAAACTGACCCGAGGGGTTTGGGCCCACATCCTGCAGGGCAATTATGTGGCGCAGGAGTTTTCCCCGCCCGGAGAACGCACCATCCAGCTGGAGGGCGTGCTTGCCACCCGAAAAATGGACTTCAGGCTGTATGTGTATCGGAGTCAGGTACTGCTGGTGGCAGCCCGATTGTATCAGGGACAAACCACCAACTTCAGAACCCCGGGGGGTGGCTTTGCTCCGGTCTGTATCGTGCCCCCAGGGCCCAAGCCTGACCCATCCCTGTAGCCTGGAAACAGTCGGGCCCTTAGCCCCGGTCAAAACGCAGCACCAGCCAGATTCCGCCCAAAATCAACAAGGAGGCCAAAAACAACTCGCGGGTCAGGGGTTCGCCCAGCAGGACCACCCCCCCCACTGTGGCCACCAGGGGAGAGGACAGTTGCACGGTAGAGGCGGTCATGGCACGCATGTTCTGTAATACCCGATACCACAGCACATAGCCCAGACCCGAGGTGATCCCTCCGGACAACAGGGCA
>JAJZHV010000150.1 GCA_021804345.1 Pseudomonadota bacterium
TCCCCGGGTGTACAAGGGAATGGAAGCATCATTCAAACCTATTCCAACCCGGGTGGTCCCCCTCCCTATAACGCTCCGGTTTATTACAACTTTCATACCGCTCAGGTCACCCTGAGTTATACCCCTGATTTTCTTGGGAGCAATAGCCGCCAGGTAGAATCCCTGCAAGCCCAGTCAGAATTTCAGCAACTGCAACTGGAAGCCACTTATATCACCCTGGCCTCCAACGTGGTGGCGGCTGCCCTGCAGGAAGCTTCTATACGCGCCCAGATCATCAGCAATACTGCACTGGTGGACGACAATGAGCACCTATTAAAGATCGTGCGCCAGCAATTCCGACTGGGACAAGTGGACTCCACAGCTGTCTCCAATCAGGAACTGGCTCTGGCCCAGGCACGTCAGGCTCTTTTCCCCCTGCAGCAACAATTGGAACAAACCCGGGATCTGTTGCGCGTGTTGGCGGGGCAAATGCCCAGTGAAGAAATCCCGGAAACGTTCAGGCTGGATACCCTGCATTTACCGCAAACCCTTCCGCTGAGTTTGCCCTCTCAGTTGGTTCAGCAGCGTCCCGATGTGCGCGCCGCTGCTGCCCAGTTGCATGCCGCCAACGCCCAGGTCGGCGTGGCTCTGGCCAATCGATTCCCGCAATTTACTATCAATGGTGTGGTGGGGGGTGCTGCCAGCGTGCCTAGCCAGATGTTTCAATCCGGTGGTGGTTTTTTTAATCTGATTGGCGATCTCACCTTGCCCTTGTTTGATGGAGGCACCTTGAAGGCCCGCGAACAAAGTGCGCGCGAGGCTTTGGCCCAGGCGGCTGCAGCTTACAAAATAGCTGTCCTCACGGCCTTTCAGAATGTGGCCGATACCCTGCACGCCATTCACGCCGACGGACTGGGTGTCGATAATGCCAGGCTCGCCGAGCAGGCTGCACAGCGCGCGCTCACAATCACCCGTCAACAGCTGGATGCCGGCTTGGTCAGTGTCCCCGCAGTCCTTGCAGCGGACCAGACCTGGCAACAATCGCAGCTGGTGCTCACCCAGATGCAAACCAATCAACTCGGGGATGCCGCCGCGCTCTATCAAGCCTTGGGTGGCGGTTGGTGGAACCGCACGGGGGCCCCCGTGACTTCTTTTGCGAAATAGGCTGCTCATGAAAAAACCCGCACGCAAAGCTTTATGGCTCGTTGCACTACCCTTATCGGCCGGGATGATCCTGTATCTTGCCTGGCCTTCTCGTGCTGAAAACGGCCCTACCTCCCTGCCTGCTTCGAGTTCCACGGTTTCTGCCCAGGAACACCGGATCGATTTATCCGCCACACAAATCAAATCGGTCCAGGTGGAAACCGTTAGCGTCCATGACTTCATTCAAAAGCAGGAGGCCTTGGGCAACGTTGCTCTCAACGACGACCAAACCGTTCAAATCTTTCCACCCTATGCCGGTAAAATCACCGAAATCTATTCCGATCTGGGTCACGATGTAGCCAAAGGCGCACCGCTTTACGCCATTGACAGCCCCGACCTGCAGCAGGCCGAATCCACCCTCATCGCCGCAGCCGGCGTGCTGGAGTTGACCCAACAGGCCTTAGAGCGCGCGCGCGCCTTGTATGCGGCTCAAGGGATTGCCCAAAAAGATTTACAGCAAGCCATCTCCGACAACCAGACAGCAACCGGCAATTATTCCAGCGCCTACGATGCACTGCGCATCTTTGGTAAAACACCACGCCAAATTGAAGACCTGCTTCGTCAGAAAAAAGTCGATGCTCGTTTGGTGGTTTTCTGTCCATTGGCCGGGCGTGTCGTTGCCCGAAATGCCGCCATCGGAACCCTGACCCAACCGGGCAATGCACCCGCACCGCTTGTGGTGGCCGATATATCCACGCTGTGGATGATCGCGAATGTCACTGAAACTGACGTCACTGGGATTGGCTTGGGACAGTCCGTGGAAGTGGCTTTGACGGCGTTTCCAGGGAGAACCTTTCAGGGCCATGTCACCTATATCGGTACGGCCCTTGATCCTAATACCCACCGCCTGCCGGTGCGCACAGAAATCAAGGACCCCACCCATGAATTGCACCCCGGCATGCTGGCCAGTTTTGTCATCCAGACCAGTCGTGTCATCCATGCCCCGGGGCTTCCGCAGGACGCCGTGGTGCGCGAAGGAGATGGCACTCTATCCATCTGGATCACCACCGATCGACACCGATTCTTCAAGCGCAGTATTCGCATCGGACTGCAGCAGGACGGGCTGTATCAGGTTGTTTCGGGGGTTCAACCCGGAGAACTGGTGGCCACCGAAGGCGCGATTTTTTTAAGCCATGCCTTTGAAACCGAGACGCGCTAAGTCATGTTCAAGAATCTGCTCGCCTTTTCGCTAGGCAATCGCCCCATCATTCTAATCCTGCTTCTGGCCTTTTTTGGGGCTGGCGGGTTGGCCTATTACAAGTTGAACGTGGAGGCCTATCCCAATCCGGCACCAGTCATTTTGGAGATTACGGCCCAGTATCCCGGATTGTCTGCTGAGGAAATGGAACGGTACTACACCGTCCCCATGGAGATTGGACTGGCCACCACACCGGGTGTGGATGTCATCCGTTCCACCTCTTTCACTGGATTGTCCTTTATCCGCGTCACCTTCAATTACGGCATCGACTACTATTTTGCCTATACCCAAAGCGCCCTGAGTCTGCAGCAAAACGTCACCTTGCCCAATGGCGTTCAACCTCAAATCCAGGCCTCCAGTCTGGTAGGAGAGGTTTTTCGCTATCAGGTGAAAGGCCCCCCACACTTCGGATTAACCAACCTGCGTACCGTTCAGGACTGGATCATTCAACGGCGATTATTGACCGTGCCCGGCGTAGTGCAAGTCAACACCTGGGGAGGTACTACCAAGGAATTTGAAGTAGAAGCCGATCTGCACAAATTGCAATCCTATGGCATCACCGTGCCACAGTTACTCACCGCCATTGGCAACGCCAATATCAATGTGGGAGGGCGCACCATCAATTTCGGTCAGCAATCCGTCAACATCCGCGGCATTGGACTGATCGATAGCGGGGGCGCAGCAGATTTGACTCAGGGAACCAAGGTCGAGGATATCGAAAATATCGTGCTGGAAGAGCAGAACAGCATTCCGGTCAGGGTACGTGATGTGGCACGCGTCTATGTGGGCTATGTTCCCCGTTTAGGAAAAGCCGGGCGTGACCATAACAACGATGTCGTGGCGGCCATTGTAGTCATGAACCGTACTATGCAAACCAATGATGTGGTGGCCCGAATCAGCTCTGAAGTGGAACGAATCAATCACGACGGCACATTGCCAGCTGGTGTTTCCCTTGTGCCCTTCTATGACCGCACCTCACTCGTCTCGGTCACTACGCACACGGTGCTGCATAACCTCATTTTTGGGTGTTTGCTGGTATTTTTTATTCAGTGGATTTTCTTGGGTGATCTGCGCAGCGCCATCATCGTCAGCGCCAATATTCCGATAGCCCTGTTTTTCAGCATCATGATGCTGGTCATGGCGGGGGAATCCGCCAACCTGCTGTCTCTGGGTGCGGTGGACTTCGGGATCATCGTGGACTCTGCCGTCATCATGGTGGAGAATGTGTTTCGGAATTTCCAGAAAAAACAGGACGCGCGCATAGACCTGTTACACGATCAGGCTCAAAGCGGCTATCGCCAATTGCTTCAAAGCCATGGCTGGACCAACCGTCTGCGCCTAATCTTCATCAGCGCCATTCAGGTGGACCGGGCCATCCTGTTCTCCACCGCCATCACCGTTGC
>JAJZHV010000151.1 GCA_021804345.1 Pseudomonadota bacterium
GTGTTCACCTGAAAATTCATGGTCAGTGTGGGTTCGTCCACTTCCAGCATGGGCAAGGCATCGGGATGGTCCGGGTCAGTGAGCGTTACCCCAATCCCCACCTCCTCAATCCCGTTGACCAGGACGATATCGCCGGCTTCGGCCACTTCGAACTGGACCCGTTCCAACCCCTTGAACCCCAGCACCTGATTGACACGGGCTTTTTTGGGGGTGCTATCGGGCCCCCGCAGCACGCTCACCTCCTGCCCGGGACGAATACGGCCGCGCCGAATCCGGCCGATGCCGATGCGCCCCACGAAACTGGAGTAATCTAGGGAAATGATCTGCAACTGCAAAGGGCCTTCAGGATCGCCCGCCCGTTGCGGAACATACTGCAGGATGGTATCGAACAGGGGACGCATGTCGGTGCCCGTTTGCCCGGCCTGCAAAGTGGCATAGCCTTGCAGCGCCGAGGCATAGACCACGGGAAAGTCCAGTTGTTCTTCGCTGGCCCCCAGTTTGTCGAACAGGTCGAAGGTGTGATTGACCACCCAATCCGGGCGCGCACCAGGACGATCGACCTTGTTCACCACCACGATGGGTTTAAGCCCCTGGGCCAGCGCCTTGCGGGTCACGAAGCGGGTTTGTGGCATGGGACCTTCCACCGCGTCCACCAGGAGCAACACGCCATCCACCATAGACAGCACGCGTTCCACTTCGCCCCCGAAATCCGCATGCCCCGGGGTATCGACGATGTTGATGTGGGTGCCTTCGTAGCTGACCGCGCAGTTTTTTGCCAGAATGGTAATGCCGCGTTCCTTTTCTAGGTCGTTGCTATCCATGACCCGCTCGGTCACATGCTGATGCGCCGCAAAAGTACCCGCCTGTTGCAGTAACTTGTCCACCAGCGTGGTCTTACCATGATCCACGTGGGCGATGATGGCAATGTTGCGTAGTTGTCGAGACATGAATGTAAACCATAAGGGAACATAATCCGCCATTCTAGCACGACCCGCAGGGTCGACTCCGCAGGAATGCAGCACTGCAGCAAACCGGACACTTGCTTCCCAAGGCAAAATTGGACATAGTCACAGGATGCGACAATTAGCCTTGAAGATCGATGTGGATACCTTGCGTGGCACGCTGGAGGGCGTGCCGGCGCTGAGCGCGCTACTGCAGGCGCATCAGGTGGGGGCGACCTTTCTGTTCAGCCTGGGGCCGGATCACACCGGGCGCGCCATCAAACGGGTGTTTCGCAAGGGCTTTCTAGGCAAGGTCAAGCGGACTTCGGTGCTGGAGCATTACGGGCTAAAAACCTTGCTGTACGGCACCTTGCTCCCCGGACCGGACATCGGTCTCAAGGCACGGGAGGTTATGCGCCAAGTGGCCGTAGCCGGATTCGAAACCGGCATTCACACCTGGGATCATATCGCCTGGCAGGATGGCGTCGCCCGGGCCACGCCCCAGTGGACCCGGCAGCATCTGCAACGGGCGGCACAGCGCTATCAGGCCATTTTCGGAAACCCTGCCCGCCTGCACGGAGCTGCTGGCTGGCAAATGAATGACAGTGCCTTGCAGTACCTGCACACCGAGGGGTTTGCTTGGTGTTCCGATTGCCGCGGCACGCGTCCTTTTTTGCCGGTACTGGCCGATGGCACCCTGGGCTGTCCTCAATTGCCCACCACCTTGCCCACGCTGGATGAATTGTTGGGCTGTCATGGATTGGATGAGCGCACCGTGGCCTCACACCTGCTGGCCCTGACCCGCGAGGAAGCCCCCACCGGGCATGTATTCACCCTGCATGCCGAACTGGAGGGACTGCGCCTAGCCCACGTGCTGGATGAGTTACTGCAGGGCTGGAAAGCCCAGGGATACCGCTTGCAGGGCATGGCCGGGTTTGGGGCCCAACTGGATACTCTGGCACTGCCCCATTGCGCCCTGCGCACGGGCACAGTTCCGGGGCGCTCGGGCACCCTAATGGTTCAAGGTCCGCCCCAATGAGGCCTGTCGCCCTTCAGTCTGCCACCAAAACCGCGCCCGATCGAACTCACCACCATCTGCAGCGAACACGCTACAATGCCGCACAATACTCATGGCCCCAAACCAGAAACCGTTGCCCAAACCTCTCCCTGGACCCTGCGTCCGGGTTCAAACAACCAACAGCGCTGACCATCCGCCACAGGAATTTCCATGCCGCTTAACGAACCTGTTCCCGATTTCAGCTTGCCAGCCACTGGCGGCCAGCCGTTTCAGCTTTCTGCCCTGCGCGGAGCCCCCCTGGTCCTGTATTTTTATCCACGGGATGCCACCCCGGGTTGCACCGACGAAGGGCTGCAATTCAAGGCGCTCCACCAGGAATTCTGTGCCCTTCATTGCACCATTCTAGGCATTTCACGCGATACCCTGGCCTCGCACGAGCGCTTTCGCGCCAAACTGGAGTTGCCGTTTCACCTGCTCAGTGACAGCGCCGAACTGGCCTGCGGGCTGTTCGCTGTCATCAAGGATAAAACGCTGTACGGCAAACCGGTCAGGGGCATCGAGCGCAGTACCTTTCTCATCGATGCCCAGGGCGTTTTGCGCCAGGAATGGCGCAAAGTAGCGGTGCCCCATCACGCCCAGGCGGTCCTGGATGCTGTCAAATCCCTTCCATCCCTTTCCTGATTCTGACCATGGCCCGAAAATCCGCGCAACCCCCCAAGCTGTTCGTCCTAGACACCAACGTGTTGCTGCACGATCCCACCAGCCTGTTCCAGTTTGAAGAACATGATGTGTTTTTACCCATGGTGACCGTGGAGGAACTGGACAACAATAAAAAGGGCATGACCGAGGTGGCGCGCAATGCCCGCCAGGTCAGCCGTTTTCTGGATGAGATCATCTCCCGCGCCAAAAAAGCGGATATCTCCGCGGGCATCCCCTTGGCCAGAGAATCGTCGCGCACACCCTCGGGGCTGCTGTTCCTGCAAACCCTCAATGGTTCCAGTATTCCGCCCACCCTGGCGGGCGACAAGGCCGACAACCAGATATTGGGCGTGGCTCTGGAGCTAAAGCGGGCCCACCCACAGCGTGCCGTCATCCTGGTCAGCAAAGACATCAACATGCGCATCAAGGCGCGCGCCCTGGGGGTGGAAGCCGAGGACTATTTTAACGACAAGGTTCTGGAAGATGCCGATCTGCTCTACACCGGAACCCTGGAGTTACCCCATGATTTCTGGGAATCGCACGGCAAGGACATGAAATCTTGGCAGGAGCAGGGTCGAACCCTGTACAGCGTGCAAGGGCCGCTGATCCCCCAGTTTCTGCTTAATCAGTTCGTGTACCAGGAGCAGGAGGACAAACCCTTTTATGCCCAGGTAAAGGAACGCAATGGCCAGAGCGCCATCCTGCAAACGCTAAAGGACTATACCTCGCAAAAAAACAATGTGTGGGGCATCAGTGCCGCCAACCGCGAACAGAATTTTGCACTCAACCTGCTCATGAACCCCGAACTGGACTTCATCACCCTACTGGGGCAGGCAGGAACCGGAAAAACCCTGCTGACACTGGCTGCCGGACTGATGCAAACCTTGGAACATAAACTCTACAGCGAAATCATCATGACCCGCGTCACGGTGCCCGTGGGGGAAGATATCGGTTTTCTGCCAGGCACCGAAGAAGAAAAAATGACGCCCTGGATGGGTGCTCTGGAAGACAACCTGGATGTCCTCAACAAGACCGATGATGAAGCCGGCGACTGGGGCCGCGCAGCCACCCGCGATCTAGTGCGTTCCCGCATCAAGATCAAATCCCTCAACTTC
>JAJZHV010000152.1 GCA_021804345.1 Pseudomonadota bacterium
CCGCAAGCATCAGCGCCGCAGTGACGGCGGCCAAGCATGAAAAAGGTAGAGACTTCAATCTGTCGATTCCTGAGAATAAGGTCAAGAGGCCCCGGAACAATGATCTGCCGGCACCCGGCCAAGGATTGTTGCAGCAGCCAACAGCGTATTTTGCCTGAACCCTGAAATTGCTGCATCTTTCCCGTGGGCCCCGGATCCCTGTCGTTGGGATCCCGGTGTTTTGAGGGCGGGGTTGGGAAGTGCAAATCCTGTGATTTTCGCGCCCTTAAAAAGCTATAAGATATAAAATATAAAATAAGATAATGCTGGCGCATCGGGCACCAGAAGCGTATTCTGTCCGGGTGCGCGACAGGGAAGCCCAATGGGGCCGTTTTCAGGTTTGGTGCCTTCTTTTGGTCCACAGGATTGCATTTCATTGATGGTTTATAGAGGTACGCTCATGGCCGGTTCATATTCTTCCCATTCCATTCCCGCCACACTGATTCCAGGCGACGGTATCGGACCTGAAATAGTGGCCTCGGTGGTCCAGATTCTCGAGGCGGTGGATGCGCCCTTTGTCTGGGACATCCAGCAAGCTGGCATGGCCGCTGTTCAGGAATCTCTCGATCCCCTACCGGAACCTACCCTGCAAAGTATCCGGCGCAACGGCTTGGCGCTTAAGGGGCCACTCACCACGCCCGTGGGGGGTGGGTTTCGCTCCATCAACGTGCGCTTGCGCGAAGAATTCAAGCTCTACGCCAATGTGCGCCCCGCGCAAACGCTGATTCCCGGTGGACGCTATGAGGATGTGGATATCGTATTGATCCGGGAAAATCTGGAGGGGTTGTACGTGGGGTTTGAACATTACATTCCCATCGATAACGACCCTCACGGTGCGGCCATTTCCTCTGGGATCAACACCCGCGCGGGTAGTCGACGCATTGCGCGTTACGCCTTCGAATATGCCGTCAAACATGGGCGGAAAAAAATCACCATCGTGCACAAGGCCAACATTCTTAAGGCATTGACGGGGATTTTTCTGGAAACGGCCCTGGATATTGCCAAGGACTATGTGGGGCGGGTGCAGGTGGACGAGCGCATCGTGGATGCCTGTGCTATGCAACTGGTTCTCGACCCCACGCAATTTGATGTCATCCTGACCACCAATTTATTTGGCGATATTTTGTCGGACGAAATTTCTGGTTTGGTCGGAGGTTTGGGCCTGGCTCCAGGCGCTAACATTGGCGAGCATGCCGCAATTTTCGAGGCGGTTCATGGCTCAGCCCCGGATATCGCAGGGCGTGGCATCGCCAATCCCATCGCCTTGCTGTCGGCGGCGGCCATGATGCTGGATCATGTGGACCATCAGGCCAAGGGGCAATGCCTGCGTCAGGCCATTCACGAGGTATTGATTACCGATGGGGTGCGCACCCGCGACTTGAAAGGGGATGCCAGCACCCAGGACATCACGGCCGCGTTGCTCAAACGGGTTGCCGCGTTGCGCGCCTAGCACGAATCTTCCTTGCGGAGAGCCAAGTCGGGATTCCGCAAGGTCGAGTGTGCTCGCTGCACAAAAAAACCTTTCGGACTCCGGATTTTTCGCGTATAGTAGCGGTATTGCAGTGCAGCACGCGCTGCTTTTGCTGTCCCTGACCTCTCTTGCTCGACCTTAGTCGACGCTTCAGTTAGCCGGTTAGTGACATGACGCCGGCGGTTTTCCCCCGCTTTTTTCGATGTAGCGTACCCTCAAATCCTCATTTCATGGGATCGGGCAACGCCATGGGCATTCGTTGCTCGTGAATTTTAGGAACCCATTATTCAAATGACCGAACCTCTTCGTTTTGACCAATTAAATCTCGATCCTCGTCTGGTGGCCGCAGTGACTGATTCCGGCTATACCGAACCCACTCCGGTTCAGGCCCAGGTGATCCCTGCCTTGCTACAAGGCGCCGATTTGCTGGTAACCTCCCGCACCGGCTCCGGCAAAACCGCCGCGTTCATGTTACCGGCCTTGCATCGTCTGGCCACGCAGCCCAATAGCAGCCGTGGTCCGCGCCTGTTGATCCTGTCTCCCACCCGCGAACTGGCCACCCAAATCACCAATGCGGCCAAAAATTACGGCAGAAACCTGAAGCAGGTTCGTATCGTATCCATTTTGGGGGGCATGCCCTATCCGGTACAAAACCGCATGTTGGCCAAACCCTTCGAAATTCTGGTGGCCACTCCAGGACGACTGATCGACCAGATGGAACATGGCCGCGTGGATTTGTCCAAAGTAGAGATGCTGGTGCTGGACGAAGCCGATCGCATGCTGGACATGGGGTTTATCGACGATGTGCGTCGTATTGCTGCAGCGACTCCGGCAACTCGCCAAACACTGTTGTTCTCTGCCACTTTTGACAAGGAAATTATGCGCTTGTCCGAATCCTTGTTGCGCGAACCCGTGCGCATCGAGGCCACCAGCCTGAAGAGTTCCCATGAAAACATCGAGCAGCGGCTGCATTATGTGGACAATCTGGCGCATAAAAACCGTCTCTTGGCGCATTTGCTCAACGATGAGGACCTGAATCAGGTCATTGTCTTTACTGCCACCAAACGTGATGCAGATGTACTGGCCAGCGATCTGAGCGGTATGGGACATTCTGCAGCGGCCTTGCATGGCGACATGCATCAAGGGGCCCGTAATCGTACGCTGGATGGGTTACGCCGCGGAAACCTGCGCGTGCTGGTGGCCACCGATGTGGCGGCACGGGGCATTGATGTGCCTGGCATCTCCCACGTCATCAATTATGATTTGCCCAAGATGGCCGAAGATTATGTGCACCGCATTGGCCGCACCGGGCGTGCAGGAAACAAGGGCATGGCCATTTCTCTGGCCAGTGGACGGGATCTGATCCAGTTACAGCGCATCGAGCGCTTTACCGGAAAATCCATTACCGTGCATACCATTGAAGGATTTGAGCCCAAGTTCCCGATTCGTGCGCCTGCCGGTGGCAAGGGTGGTCGCTCTCATTCGGGCAAACCGGGTGCTTCGGCACAGCGCCATGGCCGTCCCGGTCAAGGGCCAGCCCGGACTACTGGTGGCTATGGTCAGGCCGCGACGGAGACCACTGGACGCACCGCTGGCGCACGCGACCATACCGGTGGGCGTTCCAGCGCGCATGGCCATGGACCAGCGCCTGCCGGCGGTAACGGCCCTTGGGCTGCGCGCCGTGACAAGCCCGCTCAACGCCGCAAACCCTCGTATTAATCGCAATACAAGATTTACCCCGGCCTAAATGGTCGGGGTTTGAACACCTGCCAGAGCATCAACCTCGAGCCCGAAGAAACTCCACAAAGTCTGCTGCACAGAGCGGTTGGCTTACATAGTAGCCTTGGGTTTGATCGCACTGCTGGGCCTTGAGAAAGGCCAGTTGTTCCGCAGTTTCCACTCCCTCTGCAATGACCTTCAGATTCAGGCTATGGCCCATATTGATGATGGCCTTGATGATTGAGGTGTCACATTCCCGGGTTCCAATATCCCGAACGAAGGATTGATCAATTTTAAGTTTATCCAGGGGAAAGCGTTGCAAGTAGCTCAAACTGGAATAACCCGTTCCAAAATCATCCACGGACAATAGCACCCCTTCCTGTTTCAGGGTGTTCAGTGTGGTGATGGTGGAATCCGCATCTCTCATGATGACCCCTTCTGTCAACTCAAGTTCCAGATAGCATGAGGCCAACCCGGTCTCTTGCAGGATGCGCAGAATGGTGGTCACGATATCCTTCTGGTAAAACTGAAGTGCAGA
>JAJZHV010000153.1 GCA_021804345.1 Pseudomonadota bacterium
CCAATCCGGATGGTTGCTGCAACACCGTGCGCAGCAGGGCAGCATCAAAACAATTGCCGGTGGGATTATTGGGATAGGCTAAAAAGAGGACCGCGGGTTGATGGCGCCCGATGGCCTGCAATAGCGGCTGTTCATCCAGTTGAAACTGGGCATTGAGAGGAATTCCTACAAATTCCATGCCCACAAAAGTGGCAATCATACGGAACATGACAAAGGAGGGTTCTACTCCCAGCATCACAGCCCCAGGTTGCGCCGTCGCCAAAGCGATCATCTGGATAATTTCGTCAGAGCCATTTCCCAGTAACAGACCCGCTTGGTGCGGCACGCCCATCTGCTGATACAACAACTCTCGCAACAGTTTTGGTTGAGGCTCAGGATAGCGATTAAACGCCAGCTGCGAGAGAATCTGTGCCAATTCCTGCTGCAACGGTGCAGGAAGAGGGTAAGGGTTTTCCATGGCATCCAGCTTGACCATTCCGTGAGCGTCGGGAACCTCGTAGGCACCCAGATCCCGAATCTGTGGCCTGATCACAGACCGGTTCATCGATGCTCCAAACGCATGGCGGCCGAGCGTGCATGAGCGCTCAAGCCCTCCTGTTCTGCCAGTTCCTGGGCAATTCGGCCCAGCGTCTGCGCACCCGCTGCAGACACCTGAATGAGGCTGGAGCGTTTCTGAAAATCGTACACGCCCAGGGGAGAGGCGAAGCGGGCGGTTCTTCCCGTAGGCAGCACATGATTGGGGCCGGCACAGTAATCCCCCAGTGATTCCGAGCTGTATGCCCCCACAAAGATGGCCCCGGCATGACGCAGAAGTGGTAACCACCGCTCTGGTTGCAACACCGAGAGCTCCAGGTGTTCTGGCGCTATTTGGTTGGCCAGTTGACAGGCTTCCTCCAGACCCCTCACCTGAATCAGGGCTCCACGTGTTTCCAGGGAAGTCTGGATGACTTTCTGACGCGCCATCAGTGGTAACTGTCGCTGCATGGCCGCCGCAACCTGATCCAGATAGCCTTCATCCGGGCTCAGCACGATGGCTTGGGCTAGTTCGTCATGTTCGGCTTGAGAAAACAGGTCCATGGCAATCCACTCGGGCGGGGTACTGCCATCGGCAATCACCAGAATTTCTGAAGGACCGGCCACCATGTCGATTCCCACGACCCCAAACACGCGCCGTTTGGCAGCTGCCACATACGCATTGCCGGGACCGACGATCTTATCCACTGCTGGAATGGTGGGTGTTCCATAGGCCAGAGCCGCAATCGCCTGGGCTCCGCCGACAGTGAATACCCGTGTGACCCCCCCCAGAGCCGCTGCAGCAAGTACCAGTTCATTGCGCACTCCATCGGGGGTGGGGACCACCATGATGATTTCGCGAACCCCTGCCACAGCCGCGGGAATCGCATTCATCAGTACAGAAGAGGGATAAACGGCTTTACCCCCAGGCACATACAGCCCCACGCGGTCGAGGGGCGATATGCGCTGCCCCAGTACCGTTCCGTCCGGCTCTGTATAACTCCAGCCATCGGTTTTTTGCCGCTCATGAAACAGGCGAATCCGTTGTGCCGCTGTTTCCAGCGCTGTACGTACAGAAACAGGAAGCGCTACTAAACTGCGATGCAGGTCAGCCTGAGCCAACTCCAGAAGGCTTGGTTGTGCTAGATCCAGTCGGTCAAATTGGCGCGTATAGTCCAACAGCGCCTCATCTCCACGTTCACGCACCTGGGCGATGATGTTTGCCACCACCAGATCCAAAGCCGGATCCTGAGCACTTTCAAAGGCGGTCAAATGCGCCAGTGTGGCCGAGAAATCCGGGGCCCCGGAATGCAATCGCCTGAGTTTCATCACCCTTGTATCCCTGTATTCGTTCGGCCCGTCATCGCACTGGCAACGCCGTGGGAAAAGGCATCGACTATGGGTGCCATGCGGCTACGACTGAGTTTCCAGGCCGCCACATTGAGTATCAGGCGGGCACTGATGGCCGTAATTTCTTCCACTGCCTCCAGATGATTGGCCTTCAATGTATTGCCGCTGCTGACCAAATCTACGATGACATCGGCCAAACCCGTCAAGGGGGCAAGCTCCATGGATCCGTATAGCTTGATGAGATCCACGTGCACGCCCTTCAGGGCAAAATGATTGCGCGCGCTACTGGCATATTTGGTAGCCACCCGTAACCGCGCGCCCCGTTGAATCGCTTTTGAATAATCGAAACTCTGGGGAACCGCCACCATCAACCGACAGCGCGCAATACCCAGGTCTAGGGGCTGATAAAGCCCTTCTCCGCCATGCTCCAACAAGACATCCTTACCAGCCACCCCCATATCGGCCGCTCCATACTGGACGTAGGTGGGAACGTCGGAAGCGCGCACAATCACCAACCGGACATCGGGGCGATTGGTGGGAAGGATGAGCTGACGAGAGGATTCCGGGTCCGACAGGGGGACAATGCCCGCAGCCTGGAGCAGGGGCAGGGTGTCTTCATAAATCCGGCCCTTAGACAAGGCCAACGTAATGCCCTCGAAGGGAGAAATCGTCATTAAGACTCCTCCATGCTACGGCGGCGAATATTGGCGCCCAATTGCGAGAGTTTTTGCTCGATTTTTTCGTAACCTCGATCCAGATGATAAATTCGATCCACGATGGTTTCTCCGCGCGCAATAAGCCCTGCAATGACCAGACTTGCGGAAGCGCGCAAGTCCGTGGCCATGACCGTGGCCCCCTGCAGTCGAGCCACACCGCGAATGATGGCGGCATTGCCTTCCACTTCGATATTGGCTCCCAAGCGTCGCAGCTCTTGCACATGCATGAAGCGATTTTCGAAAATAGTTTCAGTGATCACCGTAGTCCCTTGCGCGACGGCATTCATGGCCATGAATTGGGCCTGCATGTCGGTGGGAAAAGCAGGGTAGGGCGCAGTCCGCAGACTGACACCGTGATTAGGGCCACGCATACACAAATGGATTTGATCGGCGCTGCAAGTCACCTGGGCATTGGCCTCGGTGAGTTTATCCAGAACGGCATCCATGCTGCCCGGTTGCACCCCCAGAAGGCGCACAGTGCCTCCCGTGGCCGCAGCCGCCACCAGAAAGGTTCCGGTTTCGATCCGGTCGGGCATGACACGATACTGCGCGCCCTGCAGGGTTTGCACCCCTTCGATGGTGATCACGTCGCTCCCATGCCCCCGGATACGCGCACCCATGGCAATCAAACAATGGGCCAAATCCACCACTTCAGGCTCACGCGCCGCATTTTCCAGAACCGTCATTCCGTCAGCCAGGGTTGCCGCCATCATCAGGTTTTCCGTGCCGGTTACCGTGACGGTATCCATGAAGATGCGCGCCCCCTGAAGTCGCTTGGCCTCAGCCACGATATCCCCATGGGCGATTTCGATGTGCGCCCCCATGGCCTGCAGTCCCTTGATATGCAGGTCTACAGGGCGCTCACCAATGGCACAGCCCCCTGGCAAGGAGACTCGCGCCCGGCCAAAACGGGCCAACAAAGGCCCCAGGACCAGAATGTAGGCGCGCATGGTTTTAACCAGTTCGTAAGGCGCCAGGGTTTGGTGCACGCCCTCTGCACTGAGCACCACGCGGTGCTGTGTGCGTTCGGTCTCAACCCCCATGTTATGCAACAGACGCAAAAGCGTGGAAACATCCCGCAAATCGGGAACGTTATCCAGGGTCAATGGATGGGCGGTGAGCAAACTGGCGCACAACACGGGCAAAGCCGCGTTTTTTGCACCCGATACCCGCACCTCGCC
>JAJZHV010000154.1 GCA_021804345.1 Pseudomonadota bacterium
ACGTCAGCAAAGGTGACGGGATTGGTGTTTTCATCCAGCATGCGCGCCCGGCTCTTGCCGAAGGAGAAGGCACCGCCGCGCCCACCGCCCTGCATTTGACGCATGAAGAAAATCCAGACCCCGATGAGCAGCAACATGGGAAACCAGGACATGAGCATGTTCATGAACAGGGAGGGTTCTTCTTCCGGTTTGGCGGAAATGGCTACTCCATACTTGAGTAGGTCGGATACCAGCCACGGATCGGATGGGGCATAGGTGGTGAAGGGTTTGCCATCGGATTTTTCGCCGTGCAGGGAGCGCCCATCGATAACGACCCGCGTGACATGTCCAGCCTTCATTTCATCAATGAAGGTGGAATAGGTCATGATATCCGTGCTGGGCGCCCGGCTCTGGAATTGGCTCACCAGCAGCATGAGCACGATTCCCACAAACAACCAGGCCAGTATGTTTTTTAACAGTCCGTTCAAGAGGCACCCTCCAAAATCATCACGCAGGAATCCGAGAAAAAATTCCACTCAAGTAGCATTGTATACCTAAACCGTCAAGCTGTTTGCGGCGGTGTTGCAATCCACCCTCCTGGAGCTAGAGCATTGTGCAACCCTCCCGGGGCGCAGCCGTACACTTCCGGGATCGGACCAGGGGTTGTTAACCAGGTTCCGCGGGATCCTGCTCCTGTGGTAGTGCCCATACACGCTTGGCGTCTGGTTTCAGCCCTTTGCCCAACAGATACACTTCAGAGCTTCGATCTCTCGAAGCAAGCGGCTTGCGCGTGCCCACCACCACGAAAGCGGTACGCATGCGTTGTACGAACACTTCAAAGTCAGCGCCATGAAATACTTTGACAAGAAATTTGCCGTCTGGTTTCAAGGTGTTGACGGCAAAGTTCAGCGCGCCATCCCATAATTCGGCCGCCTGGGCTTGATCACGGAGCGTCACACCACTGATATTGGGGGCCAAATCGGATAATACAAGGTCTGCACCTGCCAGGGGCAGCGCACTGTGTAAGAGAGACTGAGTTTTTGGGTTGTTGAAATCGCCCTGCAGGAATTGAACACCCTCCAGCGGTTGCATGGGCAGCAAATCCAGGGCCCACACTCGACCCCTCTTGCCCATCCGTTGGCGCGCAACCTGGGACCAGCCGCCGGGAGTGGCGCCCAAGTCCACCACGTCCAGTCCGGGAGCGAGCAAGTGATCGCGGGTATCGATTTCCAGTAGCTTGTAAGAGGCGCGTGAACGGTATCCTTCCAGACGCGCCTTCTTCACGAAAGGATCATTGACATGCTCGCGCATCCAGGTTTTGCTACTGCGAGTTGGTTTCATGGCGGGGGTTGGGGTCAGCGGCGCGAGCTTACCGGGGACGGTACAGTACCAAGGTTTTGCCGATTTGCTGAACCGCGGCCGCCTGCAGTCGCGTGCACAGGGTGGCGAGCAGGGTGGCACGTGCCTCTCGGGCGGTCAGTGGCGCGCTGATCTTGATGAGTTCGTGGGCGCGCAGGGCGCGCTCCATTTCCAGTAAAACGGCTTCGGTCAATCCGGCCTGCCCCAGTTGAACCACTGCGGACAAGGTGTGGGCGCGAGCACGTAAGGCGCTGCGCTGCGCTGGGGTGAGAGTGATTGTGGCCGCACTCGGAGCCGGCAATTGGAGCGCCTGAATCAGTGGTGGGGCTGCTTTTTTGCGGGGTTTTACCCGGGCGCTGGCAGGCGCGCTGGAGCGTCCGGTTGCCTTGGCGCGCGGGTCTGGTCTGCGCGCCAAGGGTTTTGCAGAGCGGGGTTTTACGGCGGGTTTACTCCTAAGCGGGGTTGCCATAGCGAACGTCCAGTATTTCATATTCCCGCGTACCGCCGGGTGCGTTGACTTCGGCCACATCCCCGGCGAATTTGCCAATGAGGGAGCGGGCAATGGGCGAACTAACGGAAATTTTACCCGCTTTGATATCGGCCTCATCTTCCCCAACGATCTGGTAGGTAAAGATGTCGCCTGATTGCAGGTCTTCCAGTTCTACAGTGGACGCAAACACACAGCGCCCATCGGCTTCCAGTTGAGCGGGATCGATGATCTGGGCATTGGACAACTTGGACTCCAGCTCCACGATGCGCCCTTCAATAAAGGACTGCCGTTCCTTGGCAGCATCATACTCGGCGTTTTCCGACAAGTCCCCCTGAGCGCGGGCTTCGCTGATCGCCTGAATCACCGCAGGACGTTGTACATGTTTGAGATGATGCAACTCCTGTTTGAGTTTTTCAGCACCGATCACCGTCAATGGAACCTTGTTCATACCCCCGTCTCCCCGCGTGCTCTAATGAATATTTTTATGTAAGGTTTGCAAATCATGAATACTGAACTGCTGGGTTTGCTGCATGCCCAGACAGGCTGCACGCGCCCCTGCCAAGGTGGTGTAGTAGGTAACGCGTCCTTGCAGGGCAGGATTGCGAATCGACCAGGAATCTTGCACTGCTCGGGAATGCTCTTCCACCGTATTGATGATGAGGGTGATTTCCCGGTTTTTGACCATATCCACAATGTGCGGACGCCCCTCAGCCACCTTGTTGACCGGGGTGACCTTCAGGCCTGCATCCTGCAAGGCCCTGCAAGTGCCGCGCGTAGCCACTAGAATGAATCCCATCGTGGCCAGAGTGCGGGCAATCTCCACCATGGGTTGCTTGTCGGCGTTACGCACACTGATAAAAACCTTGCCTGCGGTGGGCAGTTTGACCCCGGCCGCCAGTTGGGATTTATAAAAAGCCTCGGCAAAGGTGGCGCCAACCCCCATGACTTCACCCGTAGATTTCATTTCCGGCCCCAGAATGGGATCGACACCGGGAAATTTGGTGAAGGGAAAGACGGCTTCCTTCACGGCAAAGTGGGGCGGGGTAATCTCCCCGATAATCCCCTGGGCGTCCAGGGATTGCCCCGCCATACAGCGTGCGGCTACCTTGGCTAGTTGGCGCCCCGTGGCTTTGGCCACGTAGGGGATGGTGCGCGAAGCGCGGGGATTGACCTCCAGAACATAGACTGTGTCGCCCTGAATGGCGAACTGGACGTTCATGAGCCCCACGACTCCAAGCTCTTGAGCCATGGCAACGGTTTGCCGGCGCAGTTCGTCCTGCAGTGCGGCGGATAGGCTGAAGGGTGGCAAGGAACAAGCCGAGTCGCCGGAATGCACCCCAGCCTGCTCAATATGTTCCATGATGCCACCAATGACCACACGTTGCCCATCACAAACGGCGTCCACGTCTACTTCAATGGCATCATTCAGAAAACGATCCAGCAGAATGGGCGCATCGCGCGTGACCGCAACGCCGGTCATGCCTTCGGTGTCGGTGATCACCTCGCGCAAATATTTTTCCAGATCGGCCGGGGTATGAACGATTTGCATGGCACGCCCACCCAGCACGTAACTGGGTCGAACCACCATGGGATAGCCCAGGTCGGCGGCCAGCTTGAGGGTGGATTCACGATCGAAGGCTGTACGATTTTCCGGTTGCCGTAAACCCAATTGATGCAGCATCTGTTGAAACCGTTTGCGATCCTCTGCGCGGTCGATGCTATCTGGTGCGGTACCGATAATGGGCACGCCGGCGGCCTCTAGGCCACGCGCCAGTTTGAGGGGGGTTTGCCCGCCAAATTGCACGATGACCCCCTGGGGTTGCTCCAGGGCCACAATTTCCAGAACATCCTCTAGCGTCAGAGGCTCGAAGTAGAGCCTGTCTGAAGTATCGTAGTCGGTGGAAACCGATTCGGGGTTACA
>JAJZHV010000155.1 GCA_021804345.1 Pseudomonadota bacterium
AGCCTGTTTGCCGCAAATCACCAGCCCAGGCTGTTCCCGCAAGACCACCTGGCGCAATAACTTGGCCACGGCCAGCGGTTCCAGTTCTACCTCGGTTTGGACCAGAATGGAGCGGTCTGCACCCAGGGCCATGGCCGTACGCAGGGTTTCCTGGCAGGCGGTCACACCACAGGAAACCGCAATGATTTCCGTCGCTTGCCCGGCTTCCTTCAAGCGCAGTGCAGCCTCTACCGCGATTTCATCGAAGGGATTCATGGACATCTTCAAGCCGGACAATTCTACCGCCGAGCCCTCGGCATTGGCCCGAGCCTTGATGTTATAGTCCAACACCCGTTTTACAGGGACTAGCACTTTCATCGTTTTTCTACCTCGTCAATACACTGATGACTCAAACCCGCTCAAATAAACCGGCAACGCCCTGCCCCATGCCCACACAGAGCGTGACCAGGGCATAGCGCCCCTGGGTGCGCTGCAAGCCATGCACGGCGGTGGTGACGCGGATGGCGCCCGAGGCGCCCAGGGGATGCCCCAGAGCGATAGCCCCTCCCAGAGGGTTGAGCCTGACCGGGTCGAAGGCCAAAAACTTTTGCACCGCCAGCACCTGAGCGGCAAAGGCTTCGTTCAGCTCGATCCAGTCCAACTGATCGGTCTTAAGGCCGGCGCGTGCCAACAGGGGGGGAACCGCCTTCACCGGGCCAATGCCCATGATCTCGGGCTCTACACCCACGGTGTTGAAGCCCACGATGCGGGCCAGCGGGGTTAAGCCGAATTGCTGGACGGCCTGGGCACTGGCCAGTATCAGGGCCGCGGCGCCATCCGAGGTTTGGCTACTGTTGCCGGCAGTGACCGAGCCCTTGGGATGGAAAGCGGGTTTGAGCCTGGCTAAACCCGCCAGGGAGGTATCCGCCCGCGGCCCTTCATCCTGGGTCATGGTTTGAGCGCGCAGAAGGGTTTCTCCCGTGGTGCCCTGGGGGCTGCGCAGCGTGACCTCCAGCGGGGTGATCTCGGCAGCAAACCATCCCTGGGCCTGAGCCTGCAAGGCCCGCTGATGGGATTCGAAGGCCAGTTGGTCCTGCTCCTCACGGGTGATGTTCCACTGATGAGCGACCTTTTCGGCCGTGGTGCCCATGCCATAGGCCAACCCCAGATGGGCCTTGCTGGCGAAGATCAGGGGGTTGGGGGCGGGGTTGAAGCCACCCATGGGAATGCGGCTCATGGATTCCACCCCACCGGCCACCAGCACCTGGGCTTCACCCACGCGGATGCGATCCGCCGCAATCTGGATGGCCGATAGCCCCGAGGCACAAAAGCGATTGACGGTCATGCCCGCCGTGGAAATGGGCAATCCGGCCAGGAGTGCGGCGCTGCGGGCGATGTTCAGACCCTGTTCGCCCTCGGGCATGGCACAGCCCACGATCATGTCCTCGACGGCTTGCGGATCTAGGGTGGGGGTTTGTTTCAGAAGCGCGCGCAGGGCTGCAATCAGCAAGTCATCTGGGCGCACATGGCGCAACAGGCCGCGATTGGCCCGACCTACCGGGGTGCGCGTGGCGGCTACCACAAACACGTCATTCATGGTGGTTCTCCTTAATTGCGGCGTGGTTTGCCGGTTTCCAGCAGGGTTTGAATGCGTTCCCGACTCTTGGCATGACTCATGAGCGCGCCAAAGTTTTTGCGTTCCAGGGCCAGCAGGGATTCTTCACTCAGGGCCGTGCCAGCATCCACATCGCCACCACAGAGCACATCGGCGATGGCGCTACCGATGACCACATCGTGGTCGGTTAACAGGCCAGTGGCATTGAAATGGACCAAAGCCCCCTGTAGCACCGCCTTGCCCTCGCGCCCGGCCACTGGAATGGGCAATTGCAGCGGAGGACGATAGCCGGATTCAGCCAGGGCCCGCACCTGGGCCAGGGCCACATGCAGGATTTCCTCCGGATGGGCCACGATGACATCACCCGGTTGCATCCAACCGGCTTGGCGCGCTTCCAGGGCGCTGGTGGTGATGTCGGAGCGCATGACCCGGGAAAAGGGCTCCTTGAGGTAGCGTATCACCTCCTGCGGGGTTTGCATGAACAGGGCCATTTCGCCAGCCTGCCGGGCCAATGTGGTCAGTCCGCCAGCACCGGGCAGTAACCCCACGTTCACTTCTACCAGGCCCACGTAGGTTTCCAGATGGGCCACCCGCCGATCGCAGTGGATGAAGGCCTCGCAGCCGCCCCCCAGGGCGTAGCCGCGCGCCGCCGCAACCGTGGGAATGCAGGAATAGCGCAAGCGGCGCATCACATCCTGAAAAAACCGTTCCTCGGCCACAAAGCCGTCCAGACCATGCTGAGCATAGGTGACCAAAAATCCGGACAGGTCTCCGCCCGCCGAGAAGGGTTCGCCCGCACCCCACAGCACCAGTCCCTTGAAATCGGCCTCGGCTGCCGTGATGGCCCGATCCAGGGCCAGTAGGGCGCCGGCATTGAAAGTGCGCATCTTGGTTTTGAGGGTAGCGATGAGAAACTCGCCCTCCAGGCTCCAAGCACGCAAATAATCATCTTCAAAAATGGTCGTGCCAGCCCGTTGGGGAGCGGCTACCGGCGTACCCACGACCGTTTCGGGGAACAATTGCCGCTGGTACACCGGCAGCACGCGCCGCGCCACCCACTGCCCGGCGCCGGCATCCCAGGAACCCTGGGCCGAATGCACCCCCTCGCGACCATCCATCACCCAGGCGGGCAAGGGAGCAGCCACCAGGGCCAGACCAGCGTCGATGTCCTGTTGAATCCATTGGGCCACGCTGCGCCATCCGGCGCGCTGCCAGGTTTCGAAGGGGCCCTCCTTCCAGCCAAAGCCCCAGCGCATGGCCAGATCGATGTCGCGCGCGCTATGGGCAATGCTGCCCAGATGCAGCGCGCAGTAGTGGAATGTGTCGCGATACAGGGCCCATAAAAAGCGCGCCTGGGGGTGCAGGCTGGCGCGCAGAGCCGCCAGGCGTTCGGCCGGGGCCAGTTTGAGCAGGCGCGCCACCTCGGGGTCAGCTTTTCCCCCCGCAGGAACGTAGTCCCCCGTGCTCTCCTCCAGGCGCAAAATGTCGCGCCCCACTTTCTTGTAGAACCCAGCGCCGCTCTTGGCCCCCAGGGCGCCAGCAGCCAACAGGCGCGCAACCACTTCCGGGGTGGCAAAACAGGGGTGAAAAGGATCCTGGGGCAGTTGCTCCTGCAGGGTGCGCACCACATGCATCAGTGTGTCCAGGCCCACCACATCGGCGGTACGGTAGGTGCCCGAACTGGCCCGGCCCAGCTTGCGCCCGGTAAGATCATCCACCACATCCAGCGGGAGTTGCTGTTTGCGCGCCTCGATGAGGGCAAACAGCAGGCTGGCCACGCCCACCCGGTTGGCCACGAAGTTGGGGGTGTCCAGAGCACGCACCACCTGTTTGCCCAGGGTGCTGGTGGCAAAGGTTTCCAGCAGATCCACCACCTCGGACCGGGTATCGGCGGTGGGAATTAGTTCCATCAGGCTCATGTAGCGTGGGGGATTGAAAAAATGTACGCCACAAAAGCGCGGGCGCAAGGCGGCCGGCAAGGTGGCAGACAAGGTGCTCAGGGACAGACCGGAGGTATTGGATGCCAGCAGGGTGTGCTCGCCAATGAAGGGGGCAATCCGTTGGTACAGGGCGGTTTTCCAGTCCAGGCGTTCGGCAATGGCTTCGATGATGAGATCGCACTGTGCCAA
>JAJZHV010000156.1 GCA_021804345.1 Pseudomonadota bacterium
TCTTGGAAGGGGTGTTGGTGCCCGGGGCCGGACTCGAACCGGCACACTGTCGCCAGCGTCAGATTTTGAGTCTGATGCGTCTACCAATTTCGCCACCCGGGCTGTAACCGGTTATTATAGTCGAATTTTTATGTTGCGCACAGACGAATTTGACTTTGAATTGCCGCCCGAGTTGATTGCCCAAACGCCCCCGGCCCACCGTTCGGACAGCCGCCTGCTAATCGTGGGGCGATCCGGGTTGCAGGACAGTCACTTTACGACATTCCCCGATTGGCTGGATCCAGGCGATGTGCTGGTGTTTAATGACACTCGGGTCATCAAGGCCCGCCTGTTTGGCCACAAACCCAGTGGCGGGCGGGTGGAGTGCCTGGTAGAGCGTGTGTTGCCAGGGGCTCAGGCTTTGGTTCATTTGCGCAGCAGCCATGCCCCCCGCCCCAACACCACGGTCCTGTTTCAGGTTGGCTGGTCCCTGTTGGTACTGGGGCGAGAGGCGGATCTGTTCCGTGTGCGCTTGCTGGCGCCTGGAGAGGATGGCGTAACTGCATTGCACATTTCTCATGCGTCGCAGCCACTCCCGGATCTTCTGGCCTGGCTGGAACGCTATGGCCAACTTCCGCTGCCGCCCTATATTGCGCATGTGCCCACGGCGCAAGACGAGCAGCGCTATCAAACGGTATATGCCAGCAAGGATGGGGCTGTAGCGGCACCCACCGCCGGCTTGCATTTTGATGCCTCCATGCTGGAACGGATTCGAGCCCGTGGTGTGGACATCGCCACCGTGACCTTGCATGTGGGGGCTGGTACGTTTCAGCCGGTACGTGCCGAATATGTGCAGCAGCATGTCATGCATGGCGAGTGGTATGACATTCCCCTGTCAACGGTGCAGGCCATTGCCCGAGCGCAGGCCCGGGGAGGGCGCGTCATTGCAGTGGGCACCACCAGCTTGCGGGCGTTAGAATCGAGTGCGGCACAAACGGGAGAGTTACAGGCGGGGTCGGGCGAAACGCACTTGTTCATTACTCCGGGTTACCAGTTTCGCGTCGTGCAGCGGCTGTTTACCAATTTTCATCTCCCCCGATCCACGCTCCTGATGCTGGTATCCGCCTTCGCCGGGCAGAAACGGGTACGGGAAGCCTATCAGCATGCCATCGCCCAAGGCTATCGGTTTTTTAGTTATGGGGACGCGGTGTTGATGGATCGGATGCCAGAAACGGAGGGGTCAGTCGAAGAGCCCTGAGCAGTCGCACTCCTGATTTCCGGGTGCTATCTGGGGCCCAGTATCTTTTCGAGACCAGGTTGGACTGTTTTTTGTACGTGTAGAACGAGGCTCGAGGCTTTTATGAAATTTACCCTGTTACAGACGGATGGCCTGGCTCGCAGAGGTCGGCTGGAATTGCCACATGGTACGGTGCAAACGCCAGCCTTCATGCCAGTGGGAACCTATGGTTCGGTGAAGGGCCTGACCCCTGATGAACTACATGCGCTAGGTGCCCACATCATTTTGGGCAATACCTTTCATCTCTGGTTGCGCCCCGGGTTGGAGGTATTGGCGGCTCATGGGGGATTGCATGGACTCATGGGCTGGTCGGGTCCCATCCTGACAGACTCGGGGGGGTTTCAGGTGTTCAGTTTGGGGGCCTTGCGAAAAATTTCGGAGCAGGGCGTCACCTTCCGCTCACCCATCAACGGCGACAAACTGTTCCTGACTCCGGAAGAATCCATGCGTATCCAGCGCGTACTCAATTCCGACATTGTCATGGCCTTTGATGAGTGCACGCCCTATCCGGCCGATCTGGCTACGGCGCGGGCTTCCATGGAGCTGTCCCTGCGCTGGGCGGAGCGTTCCCTGCAGGGCCACGCGGGTAACCCCAATGCCTTGTTTGGCATTGTGCAAGGCGGTATGCACGAGTCTTTGCGCGAGTTTTCTGCGCGCGAAATGACGGCCCTGGATTTTCCGGGCTATGCCTTAGGCGGGCTGTCCGTGGGCGAACCTGCGGCTGATCGTGAACGGATTCTGGCGCATTCTCCATCTCTGTTGCCGGCGCATAAGCCGCGCTATCTGATGGGCATGGGAACGCCCGAAGACATCGTACTGGCCGTGTCCTGCGGGGTCGATATGATGGATTGCGTCATGCCCACGCGCAACGCCCGTAACGGATGGCTCTTTACCCGCTGGGGAAACATCAAGATTCGTAATGCCCGTTACAAAAATGATCTGCAGCCACTGGATGAAACCTGTACCTGTTATACCTGCCAGCGATTTTCTCGGGCCTATCTGCACCATTTGCAGCAGGCTCGGGAAATGTTGGGAGCCCGCCTGAACACTATCCATAACCTGCATTACTATCAAACGCTGATGGCGGAGCTGCGGGAGGCCATCGAAAAAGGGCAATTTGACTCCTTCCGGGCGCAATTTTCCCGTGATCGGGCCCTGGCGTGTTAAAATCGCGCCGTTTGTCATGGGGAGGTTCTTTAATGTTGATCGAAAACGCTTTTGCTGATGGCGGTATTGCAGGTGGAACGCCTGATCTCGGAATGAATCTGTTGTTCATTGCTTTCATGTTTGCTGTGCTGTACTTCATGATGATCCGGCCACAGCTCAAACGGCAGAAGGAACAGAAGGCCATGCTTGAATCCCTGGGTAAGGGTGACGAAGTGGTGGTGGCAGGCATCGTTGGCCGAATCGTGGAACTAGACACGAACCTAGTGCGCCTGGAAGTGGCCAAGGGGGTAACGATTCAGGTGCAACGGGGCGCTGTGGGGACGTTGCTGCCCAAGGGAACGATGCAGTAATTTGTGCGCCCTCCCTGTGATCTTCTCTCTGCTCTCCACTAACCCCCGGTTGCGCTCATGAACAAGTTTCCACTCTGGAAAAACAGTCTTATCCTCGTGGCCGTCTGTTTGGGGTTGCTCTTCACCCTGCCCAATTTCTTTGGGCAATCTGCCGCGGTACAGATCTCCGCTCAGGGGGCTGGTGCGCACATGGATGTGGCCTTGCAAGGGCAGGTCGAGCAAATCCTGCAGCAGGGCGCGGTGCCCTTCACCCGCCTGGCCCTGGATGAAAACGGTTTACGGGTGCGCTTTGCCGATCCGGACACCCAGCTTAAGGCACGCGATCTGCTGGATCACGCCCTGAATGCCCCGAATCAGTCTCCCAACTATGTGGTGGCCTTGAACCTGGTTCCTAATTCTCCCCATTGGCTGACTGCTGTGGGGGCTTTGCCCATGTATTTGGGGTTAGATCTCTCTGGAGGCGTCCATTTTCTGCTTCAGGTGGACATGAAGGCCGCCCTCGTTCGGCGTCTGGAAGGTTACGCCTCGGAGATGCGCGCCACGTTACGTGACAAGCGCGTGTTTTATGACGGCATTGCGCGCGATGGCAATCGGGTGGTATTGCATTTTCACGATCAGGCCACTCGGCAGGCCGCTCATCAAACATTAGACGACCTGTTCCACGATCTGTTGATCAGCGATGAGGGTAGTGGCAGCGACCTGCAGATTATCGTCTCGCTCAAGCAGACTGCGCTGGTCACGATCCAGGACCAGGCCTTGAAGCAAAACATTCTGGCACTGCGTAATCGGGTCAATGAACTGGGGGCCAAGGAGCCCATCATCCAGCAACAGGGTTCGGACCGGATCATCGTCGAATTGCCCGGGGTGCAGGACACCGCCAAGGC
>JAJZHV010000157.1 GCA_021804345.1 Pseudomonadota bacterium
CCTCGTGGCACAGCACATGCACGATCTGGAAGCGCCGTCCGATTAGGCGAGAACGGCGAATCAGGCGGCGCACCTGATCGGGCGTGGCGCTGGTGGCCACATCGAAATCCTTGGGTTCCAGCCCCAGTAGCAGGTCGCGCACCGCTCCGCCCACGATATAGGCCTTGTAACCACCCTGTTGCAGAGTTTTGACGGTTTTGAGGGCGCAGCCACTGATCTGCTCCGGCACAATCGCGTGCATGCTGGCGGGAATGACGCACAGTGTGTTCGCGCAGGTTTCGGGTTTGCGGCGAAATATTTTCTTGAAAAAATGTCGAATCATGAAAGCAGTGCCGGGTGTTTATGCATACAGTTCACAGATGGGCCAGTGATGCTCCAGGGCGTGGGCGCGCAATACAGGGTCGGGATTGACGGCCACGGGGTGGGATACCCGCATCAGTAGCGGCAGGTCGTTGAGAGAATCGCTGTAAAACACCGTGGTATCAAAATCTTCCCAGCGCTGACCCAGACAGTTCAGCCAAGCGTTTACACAGGTGATTTTGCCGGCCTGAAAACAGGGAGGCCCCAGAATTTTTCCGGTAAATTCGCCGTTGGCGGCTACTTCGGGCTCGGTGGCTACCAGATGCGGGATGCCAAAAGCCTGTGCAATGGGCCCGGTGACAAAGCGATTGGTGGCGGTGACGATGGCCACCAGGTCGGACTGGGCCTGCTCCTTCTGGACCAGATCGCGTGCTGCCGGAGTGATCAGGTCGCGAATATGCTCACGCATGAACTGCTCGTGCCAGCGGTCTAACTGCTGCCGGGAGTGGCGTGCCAGGGGGGCAAGCTGAAATTGCAAAAACACCTCGATATCCAGCGTGCCAGCCTTATAAGCGTCGTAGAAAGCCAGATTCTGCGCTTCGTAGGCTTCGCGGTCATGAACGCCTTTGGAAGCCAGAAACAGGCCCCATTCAAAGTCGCTGTCACCGCACAGCAGGGTGTTGTCCAGGTCAAACAGGGCAAGTCGGGTCATGAGATTGGGCAGAAGGTTGGTGGTGGAAGGGGTTTAATCGGGTTGCACGGTTGAAATGGGCTGGGTAGCACGATCCGGGTTCAAGGAACAGAGGGCCGCGCGAATGAGTGGAATGGTGATGACGGGTCGGTGGGCCGAAACGGACCAGCGATCCAATTGCTGAATCAACTCAAACAATGACGTCATGTCGCGCGTCCAATGGTTCAGGATATAGCGTGCCGAATCATCCGGCAAGTGGGCCCCCAATTGGGCGGCATGGGACTGCAGGGCTTGCTGCTTTTGCACATCGTTGAGCGCATGCACGCGCAACACCAGTCCCCAACCCAGACGCGTACGGACTTCGGCCGCCAGCGGCAGTTGCGCTGGCGGGCAGGGCCCACTGGTGAGTAACCGTTGCTGGCTGTCGCGTCGTTCGTTAAACCGATGAAACAGCGCAACGGCTCCGGCCGGTGAAAGCAATTGGACATCGTCTAGGGCCAGCAGCGGTTGCGGATCGGGTTGCAGCATCAGGTTTGCGTCGCAACGAAAATAGTGGTGCGGCACAAGGGCTTGCAACAGGTGGGACTTTCCCGCGCCGGGCTCCCCCCAAAGGTATACGAAGGGTTCTGTCTGTGGCTGGGTAAGCCACTGCCGCAACAGATGCAAGACCTCCTCATTGGCTCCTGCGATGAACCGATCCAGTTGCTTGGGCGCCCCGGGGCTGAGATCCAGAACCAGTTGCCGCATCAGTCGTGCTCATGGGCGCTTGCGCGCGCAGATTGTGTCGGGCCCGGAGTGGCCGAGGTAGGGCCGGTGGCAGGAATGAACCGTTCCAGCACCAGGCGTAGGATGGCCGATGCGGGTAAGGCAATGAGGATGCCAAAAAACCCCAACAGCTTGCCAAAGGACATGAGGGCCAGAATCACCACTAAAGGATGCAGTCCAATGCGTTTGCCCACCAACCGTGGGGTGATGAGAGATCCCTCCAGCAGGTGTCCCAGCACATACACGCTGACCACAGGGAAGATCATTGAAAATTCGGGGCCCTGAATCAGGGCGGCCAGCAAAGCCAGCACAAAACCGGTGAATACCCCCACGTAGGGGATGAATACCAGCAGTCCGGAAAGCGCACCCAGGGCGATTCCACTATGCAACCCCACCAGATAAAGCCCGGTGGCATAGATCAGTGCCATGGTGATCATGACCAGTAATTGTCCGCGCAGGTATTGACCTAACATTTGGTCGATTTCCTGCACCAGCCCCAGCGTTTTTTGTTGCTGCGCCGCTGGAACCCGTATGAGCAGACGCTTCCACAGGCCCTGCCAGTCTTTGAGCAGATAAAACAGCACGACGGGAACCAGCATGAGCGTGAGCAGGCTTTCCAATAGAACCGCACCACCCGCCCGGGCAGAACCTAGGACCTGTCGCAGGGCACCCTCGGCCTCGCCCAGATGTTGCTGAACCAGCGCGCGCAGGGCTTCCGGGTTGGGGGTTCCGTCGATGCCCAGCAGACCGTTCAGGGCGGGCGGCAGGTTGTCACGTAGCACGAGCAGAGCTTGGGGCAAGCGCGTAAAGACCTGATTGAGTTCGTGATAGATCATGGGAAGGATCAGCAGGCCCATTCCCAGCAGCGCGCCGGTTAACAGCAAGAGCACCAGCAAGGCCGCCACGCTGGCTGGCAGCCAGGGTTGTGTGAGGCGCCGGGCCAGGGGATGACACACGTAGGCCAGCAGCAATCCCAGCACGAAGGGCATGAGAATGTGTGACAGGCTGATGATCAGGGCCAGTCCTGCCAGAATCAGGAGGATGCGCCACACCATCGGCAGGGAAGCAGGGCGGGTTGATGTCATTTGCGATAGAATTCGGTTCCAATGCGTCTGATTCCACGGATTGTACATGTTAACAGGTTGCGCCCTGAAGTCCGGGGCACAAAGAATGCGGAGAACGCCCTTGTCAAATCCATCCAGTTCTGCCAGCGGATTATCTTACCGGGACGCTGGCGTCGATATCGATGCCGGCGATGCGCTGATCGAGCGTATCAAACCCTTTGCCAGAAAAACCCTGCGCCCGGAAATCCTGAGCGGGATTGGAGGCTTTGCTGCCCTAGTGGAAATTGGCAAACGTTTTGCCGAGCCGGTGCTGGTGTCTGGTACAGATGGAGTGGGTACCAAATTGCGCCTAGCCTTCGAACTGGACCGACATGATACGGTCGGGATCGATCTGGTGGCCATGAGCGTCAACGACATTCTGGTGCAGGGGGCCGAGCCCTTGTTTTTTCTGGATTACTTTGCCTGCGGGCGGCTAGATGTGGCGGTGGCCACACGGGTCATTCAGGGCATTGCGCTCGGTTGCGAGCAGGCGGGTTGTGCCTTGATTGGTGGCGAAACCGCCGAAATGCCAGACATGTATCCCACCGGAGAGTACGACCTGGCGGGCTTTGCCGTGGGTGTGGCAGAAAAATCCCATCTGGTAAGCGGCCACACCATTGGTGCTGGAGACGCGGTCATCGGTATCGCTTCCAGCGGACCTCATTCCAATGGATTTTCTCTGATCCGGAAAATCCTGCAGCATACCCAGGCAGACTTACAGGCGGTGTTGCCGGGGGCGCCAGCCACTTCGGCCTCCCTGGCCGATCTGCTCATGCAACCCACCCAGATTTATGTCAAACCCGTACTGGCCTT
>JAJZHV010000004.1 GCA_021804345.1 Pseudomonadota bacterium
GGCATGGGTGTCCACCGGGCGCAGCAGAAAAGGGGTCTGTACCATCGGGGTCCAGGGCTCCATCAGAGTGGGATGAGAGACCACCATGTTCAGCTGTTCGCGGGTTAGGCGCAACACCGAAGGCACCACCAACCCGGGAATGTCGGTCAGCAGATGGGAGACGGAATCGCGTGCCAGGCGGGCCACCCGTTCGGGCAGGTTGAGAACGGGTTTGGGCCAGATTTGAATCACCTCGGAGAGTGCGCGTAACAGCAGTTGCGCTCCGTCAGACTCCCCCACTCCCATGAACAGCACGTCATGCTCCGGTATATCCTTGGGGAAGGGCAGGTCTGGGGCCACATAGACGAGAGTGAGATCGATATCCCCGTCATTCACCAAAAATTCCACGGGCGTGTTGGCGGCCAGGGGGCCCGAGGTGACAAAGGCCAGCAGCCGGATGGCTCCTGGCCTTTTGGCCGGAAGCCAATAGATCTGTTGCTGCTTCAGGGCTTGCTGTTGCAAAGCCAGGGCGATGTCATGGTTGCCCTTGACATGCAGGATGATGGAAAGATCCATCATGGCGTCGGCCGCATTGGGGCCTGTCCGCTGGTTGCTTTGCTCCAGCAGTGCCTGTGCCAGAGGCGTGAGATCAGCGCCCTGATAGGCCCGGGTCATCAGGTGGGCCATGCCGTGAAAAGGGAGTGTCATGAGAAGTTGGGCTCGCTAAGGGTGGGGGAGAGAGGTCAATTCGGTTCTGGGGCCAGTAACATCCCAAAATGGAGGACGGCGGCCACCAGGGTTTCCAGATCCTGCAAGGTGGTGCGGTGATTGACAATGGCCGCGCGCAAGGCAAACTGGCCCTGGAGAGTGGTGCTGGAAGGAAGGGCCAGACCGGATTCGTGGAGTTCCATGAGCAATTGGGCGTTTACGGTGTTGGGGTCAGGACAGCGAAAACGAAAGCAAACGATATTCAGAGTAATGGGTGCCAAAAGCTCCAGTCGGGGGTGCGCGCTAATCAACGCCCCCAGTTGTTGCGCCAGGGTGCAGGTGTTGGCCATCATCTCGCCCAAGGCGCGGGTACCATACACCTTGAGTGTAAACCAGGTCTTCAAGGCGCGAAAGCCGCGGGACAAATCCGGACCATAGTCGCAGGGCCAGGGAGAGCCTGCGGCGGCGCCCCGTGTGTCACGCCGCAGGTACGCGGCCGGGGTGGCAAAGGTTTGCCGTTGCAAGGTGTCCTCGCGCACCAGAATGAAGCCGGCGTCATAAGGGACCTGACCCCATTTGTGAAAATCGAAGGCGATGGAGTCGGCCTGCTGGATTCCTGCCAAATAGGGGGCAAGCTGCGGGCTTAAGCATCCCAATGCACCATAAGCACCGTCCACATGAAACCAGAGTTCCTGTGCTCTACAAAAGGAGGCCAGATCCGCCAGATCATCCACGGCACCCACATCCACACTGCCGGCCGTTCCCACCACCAGAAAAGGCTCCAGTCCGGCGGCACGGTCCGCCTGAACACGGGCGCGCAGGGCGTCGGTGTCCATCTGGTATTGGTCGTTCATGGGGATCAGATGCAGGGCCTGGGTACCCAGGCCAGACAAATCCAGGGCCTGGGCAATACAGCCATGGGCCCCTGCCGAAGCATAGGCGATCAGGGGGCGCTGGGCCTGGGCAGCCAGACCTTGCTGGCGCAGGGTGGGGCCAAGGCGAGCGCGTTGGGCGATCCAGACTCCGATCAGATTAGCCATGGAGGTGCCGGTGACGAATAGTCCGCTGGCCTGGGGTGGAAACTCAAACCAGTGGCGAATCCAGGACAGAAGTTGGCGTTCCAGTTGGATGGGAGCCTGATGGCGCCCCCCCGCATTGACATTCAATCCGCCGGCCAGCATTTCCGCCAGCATGCCCACCGGGGTGCCGCCTCCATGAACCCATCCCATGAAGCCCGGATGCGGGTTACCGATGGTATAGGGCAGGATATAGTCCATGAATTCCTGGTGCACCTGGGACAGTTCCTGGGGTTCCTGGGGGGAAGCCTGGCGAAAGAAGGATCCTTTGGTCACAGGCAAGGGCTGCCAGGTGGGGCGCTGGCGCAGATGCTCTAGGTAATCCAGCATGTCGTCCAGCATGCGATGGGCCTGCTGCCGAAAGGCGCTCCAGTCCGCGGGGTCGAGGGTCACAGAGGCATCACCGATGGATGTGACAGAGCGGTCAAAGTGCCAATACCGAGGCTGGAAAGTTCCAGCGTTCGGGCGTTTCGGCCGCAATGACCGTGTCTTCGCCAGTAGAAAGATCCAGTATTTTAGGCTCCAGATGACAGTTTTTACGCAGGGAGAAAAAAACCCGGACGTAAGGAGTGAGCAAACTGGCGGGGTGCTGTTCCACCACGAGGCCCAGACGCTCGGACTTCAATTTTACCAGAGCGCCCGTGGGATAGATGCCCACGGTGCGTACAAAGGCATGAAAGATGCGTAAATCGAAGTGCGAGCTTTGCCATTCTGCCATTTTCCGAATGGCCATGGTCGGTTCCCACCCGGTCTTGTAGCAGCGTTCCGAGGTGATGGCATCATACACATCGCACACGGTACCCATGCGTGCATATAACGAGACGTCCTGACCAGACAAACCCTCCGGATAGCCACTTCCGTCGATTTTTTCGTGGTGATGCAGGCACACGTCCAGAACGATGGGATGTAATCCGCCGGATTTGAGCAAAATCTCATGGCCTAGGGAGGGATGAGATTTGATGGTGTTGAATTCGGCATCTGTCAGGCGCCCTGGTTTGTTCAGCACTTCATCGGGGATCATCATCTTGCCTACATCATGCAGCAATCCGGCGGCTCCTGCGTGCATCAGCTCGTCACCACTGATTCCCAACTGTTTGCCCAGTGCGAGCATCAAGGCGCAGACTGCCACGGAGTGCAAGTAGGTGTAATCATTTTTGTTTTTGAGACGAGCCAGATTAAGGAGGGCATCGGAATTGCGTGCCACCGATTGGTGGATTTCCGCCACCAGGGGATAGGCGGCGTCCGCGGTCAGGGCCTGTCCCATGCGCACTTCCTGGAACATGGAGGTGACCGCGGTTTTGGCGCGCGCGTGGATGAAACGGGCGCGCTCGATCTCTTCCCTGAAGGGAACACGCAGATCTGGCGGCGCCAGCTGTTGCGTCGCGGTGAGCAGACTTTCGGCTTGCTGACGCACCTGTTCCGCGTCCAGGCTGGGTGTGTCTTGGCTCACGTCCAGGCCCTTATCCGGGTCGATCCAGACCTCGTGCACGCCGCTTTGTACCAGGGTTTGGTAATCCTGGTCGGAGGTGAGCAGGAAAGAGGTTTTCCAGAAGGGATGATCCATCCAACTGCCGCAGATTTCCTGTATGAACATGCCCACTGTGAGGTGGCCCACTGGAATTTTTTTCATGCGCCGGGTCAAGGATTACTCGTAAGAATCGAAACGGGACTGATAGACCGGTGTAGCATGCACCAGATCCTTGACCTGGTCCACTGGCAGGTGCAGCAAAGCGGCGATGTGATGGAAATCATCGGGTAAGGCGGGGTCATCCCAACCGTTGGCCGAATGTCGGGCCAGATTGACTGCCAACGTCACATTGCGCACCCGGGTTTGACGTTGCAGGGAATCATCCATCAGGGTGGTCAGCAATTTAGGCAGAGACCACTCCTTGGCCAGTAGGCGCTGCAATTCCGAGATGGGAAACCCCAGCACTTTCTCCTGTACCGTTTGGCTGCGTAAGGTGCGGTCTTCGATTTGGTGCTCGCGGATGAGCAGCATGTCCTTGGGGGCAAAACACCACAACAGGATTTCTGCCACATCGTGCAGCAAGGCTGCCACATAGACTTCGTGAAAGCGCAGATCGTTCAGGCGTACTGCCCATTCGATGGCATAGTCCGCGGCCCGGGCGGCCCGTTCCAGTACTGGTCCTAGTTCGATCAAGGCCCAGGGATGGGGTTCTAGCAGGTGTTCCACCACCGGCTGAAAGGGGATTCTGTCGTAGAATTTTTTTAACCCCAGCATCAGTAGGGCCTGTTCCACCTGAATGATTTCCGTATATTGATGGCTGGGTCGATGCAACTGCAGATAATGCAGCAGTTTGACGGTCATGAGCGGATCGCCCAGAACGATACGCGCAACCTTGCGCGCACTCATGCTTTCTTCGTCTTCTAACAACGCGGTGAGTTGTTCGCCTGTGCTTTTCAGCACGGGAATCTCGGTCTGGGAAAGGAGGCTGAGCCAGTTTCCCAGGGATCGTTTGTTCGAGACTTGCACGCAATCCTCTCCTCTGAATATGGTGGCGGCACCAGCACTTTGTCGGCTGTTTGGATTGATGCGGGGCTTGGCGGCGGATGCGCCCTAGTTTGGTTTTCTGCGCGGGAACGAAGGTAAAAAATGGCAAGGCCCGGACAGAAAGCTGGTGCAAGGTCAAACCGACGCGTAAGTCAAGCACAAGTGTGACAGCCCGACGCTGGTTGAGCAAGTTGCAAATTGCGGCGGGGTGTTACCGGGCCCCCTCCGCGATGCGGCGGACGAATAACGACAGGACGCGACATCCTGTGTCATTCTATTTCTTTGCTGCCGAGAGAGTGGCAGAATGGAGGCACTCGGAACGCGCGCTACCCGGGTGCCCACCACAGGAGATTGCCATGCCACTCATCACCTGGTCTTATATGCTTTCCACCGGCATCGCCGAACAGGACGCCCAACACAAAAAACTGGTAGAGCTCATCAATCAACTGAATGAAGCCCAATACACCGGGCAGGACAAGGATATTCAGGGGGGCGCGCTGGCCCAGCTCATCGACTATACGGTGTATCACTTTGGGTACGAAGAAGCGCTGATGAATCAGTATGACGATGAAGACACGGCACGTCACAGGGCAGAGCATTCAAAGTTTGTCCAGGTCGTGGAGGGCTTTCAACAGCAATTTGAAGTGGGCGCAGCGCTGGTGACCGCGGATCTGATGCACTTTCTGCGGGATTGGCTCACCGGGCACATCATGAAAACCGACAAGAAAATGGGGCAACGCCTAGCCCAACAGGGGTTGAGTTAAGCCATAAACCGATGGTGGTGCTGATGAGACGAGTCGAACGTCCGACCTACTGATTACGAATCAGTTGCTCTACCAACTGAGCTACATCAGCACAGGGTGAAATTCCAGCCGCAAAGCAGAGTTGTTCAGTCCTTCACTGGTCTGTTTTGTCTTTGCGGAGATGAATTATAGCCGATGAGCTGGGAATTTTCTACGCGTGTTTGAACATCACGTCCTGGGTCGAAGGGGTGAGATGTTGGCCGCCATCCACCACCAGGGTGGTACCCGTAACGGCTTGGGCCTGGACCAGATAGACCACGGCCTGGGTGATGTCCTGCAAGCTGGAAGAGCACCCCAGAGGGGTTTGACTGTGAGCCCAGCGAAATTGGGCTTCGGATTGTCCGCCGGAGGGGAGGGTGATACCCGGGGCAAGCCCTACCACGCGCACCCAAGGGGCGTAGGCTTGGGCCAATAACCGGGTGGCAGCCTCCAGGGCGGCTTTGCTGAGCGTGTAGGAAAAAAAATCCGGGTTTGGGTTGAACAGCTTCTGATCCAGCAGGTTAATGATCACGGCGCGTTCGCCCGGTTTTGTGGGGCCTTGGGGGAGTTGTTGTTTCCGTGTTGCAAACAGCTGACGGGAGAGTAACAGGGGAGCGGTCAGGTTGATGGCCATATGGGCGTTCAAGCCACTGGCCTCGACGCAATGAGCCCCATCGTATTCGAATCGTGAAGCGCTGTTGACTAAGCAGGTCACGGGTCCCATGCGCTCCTCACAGATCTCCAGAAGGCGAAGACATTGATCGCTGTCTTCCAGATCGGCGCAAAAAACTTCGGCCTGGCGCCCCAGAGCGCGAATCTGGGCTTGAGCTTGTTGCGCCTCGGGCTTGGAGGTGTGGTAGTGCAGTGCCATGTCCCAACCCTGTCGGGCCAGTTCCAGGGCAATGGCGCGCCCCACGCGGCGCGCCGCACCGGTCACCAGTGCTACGGGGTTGGGTGTGTCCGTCGTCACGGTAGTCAGCTGCTGGTCGGGGTGGTCAATGGGCTTTTCGAATGCGTATGATCACATCCATGCGTTCCTGCTCCATTCCCTCCGGAATCGGTGGCAGGCCTTCCAAGCGCAAGTCTGGAGCGTCAATGTCTATCAGGATCCCTTTTTCCACATCAAAAAAATGGGGGTGGGGCTGCAGATTGGTATCGTAGAACACCCGCTCTGGGTCTACGATGACCTCGCGCACCATCTGTTTTTTTTCAAACAGATTCAAGGTGTTGTAAATGGTGGCTTTGGAAACTTCCGCATGTTCCTGATTGACCAGGGCGAGCAGTTGATCGGCGGAAAGATGCTGGCTGCGGGCAAACAGAATCTGGGCAATCACCAGCCGTTGGTGAGTGGGGATGATGTGATGCTGTCGAAGCAATTTGGCTACCTGGGCACGATCCGGTACAGGCATATCCATGGGTGAGGAAAGTCCGATTGGTTGGGTGGGGTGACGATCGCCACTATAGCGTGAATGAGTCATACATTTCAATCCAGTCCAAAAGGTTGTCCAAGGCATTTCATCCCAAAGCCTTTGGCAGAGGAAATTCCACGTTTTCCGGAGTGCCCTGCAGGGTTTCAACGGCTCCGGCACCCAGGGCCTGTAATCGCTCCACCACCTCATGCACCAGAATTTCCGGGGCCGAGGCTCCAGCCGTCACGCCAATGACGGTTTTGCCCTGCAGCCATTCTGGCTGCACGTCACAGGCCCGATCCACCCGATAGGCTTCGATGCCACGATGTGTGGCGACTTCGCGCAAGCGGTTGGAATTGGAGCTGGTGGTTGAGCCTACCACGATGATGAGATCGGCCAGCGCAGTCAGCGTTTTCACGGCATCTTGCCGATTCTGGGTGGCATAGCAGATATCGTCCTTGCGAGGACCCTGAATCAAGGGGAAACGGGCGCGCAGGGCCTGAATGACCCGTTGGGCGTCGTCCACCGACAGCGTGGTTTGGGTCACGTACGCCAGTTGCGCCGGGTTCTGGATATCCAGCAGTGCCACATCGTCCACGGTTTCTACCAGGTAAATATGATCCGGAGCTTGCCCCAGGGTGCCTTCCACTTCCGGATGACCGCGATGGCCGATCATGATGATTTCGCGTCCTGCCGTATGAAGCCGCGCCACTTCGGAATGCACCTTGGTGACCAGAGGACAGGTGGCGTCAAAAACAGTCAAACCGCGTAGCTCGGCCTCTGCCCGCACGGCCAGGGATACACCATGGGCGCTGAAAATGACTGTGGAGCCCCGGGGGGCCTGGGCCAAATGCTCGATAAAAACGGCGCCCTTGTGGCGCAGATTGTCCACCACAAAACGGTTGTGCACCACCTCGTGGCGCACATAGATGGGGGGGCCAAAGCGTTCCAGGGCGCGTTCCACGATTTCAATGGCGCGATCCACGCCGGCACAGAATCCACGCGGGTTGGCTAACAGGATGGTGGGAGGAGAATGAGCGTTCATCGTGTCGGTTTGGTGTAGGTCCTTGTCCAATGGGTGTGGTGAGCTGCCATCCAGCGCATGGGCTATGGTACGGGGTTTTGAGACCGGATCAAAACCGGCTCCGCCAGCTATCCCAGATGAGGAGGACCACACCTAGCGTGATGGCACTGTCTGCCACGTTGAAGGCAGGCCAGTAATGAGCGCCCACATGCCATTGGATGAAATCAGTGACAGTCCCCCAGCGGATCCGGTCGATTAGATTGCCCGCGGCACCTCCTGAAATCAGGGAAAGTCCCAGACAGAAACGCCGATCTTCCGGGTGCCGCCCAATCATCCATACCATGAAACCAATGGCCAGCAACGCGACGGCACTGAAAAATTCCCGTTGCCAACCGCCGGCCCCTGCCAGAAAACTGAAGGCCGCCCCCTGATTGTGAGCCAGCACGAGATTGAACCAGTCGTTGACGAAGCGCAAGGGAGTTTCTGCCATGAACTGGAGGATCCAGCGCTTGCTCCATTGGTCCAACACCACCACAGTGCTGACCACCACGAGCCAGGGAAGCCACTTACGCATGGGTACGGGCTTCCGCGACACCCTCTAGGGTAGAGACACAGCGGGTGCAAAGCCCTGGAAAACGGGCGTGTTGCCCCACGTCCAAGCGATAGTGCCAGCAGCGCTGGCATTTGGGCGCGCCACTGGGTTCTACCTGTAACCAGAGGGCCGCCTCCGGGTGTTCCGAGGAGGTGCCAGCGGGTTTGTCTGCCCCCTGGGGCGCGGGAAGGGTGAGGGCCAGTGCGCTGGCGGGCACGCCGTGAGCGCGCGCATCCACAACCCGAACGCTGGAGGTGATGAACACGAAACGCAGATCGTTGCCAAACTGGTTGAGCCAGGGTTGCCAGGAGCCTTGGGCGTATAGGGTGATTTCTGCCGCCAAAGAGGAGCCTAGAGCACCTGCGGCACGCAGGATTTCCAACTGCTTCTGCACCAGGGTGCGTAATTGGCGTAACAGGCTCCAGCGCGCCACGAGGACCTCGGCCGCGGCTTGTGCTGGAAGTTGGGCCCATTGCTCCAGGAAGATGGATGGGCCCAGTTCCACAGGGCGCTGGTGTAAGGTGGCCCACACTTCCTCGCTGGTGAAGGTCAGAATGGGTGCCAGCAGACGGACCAAACTCTGGGTGATCTGCCAGAGTGCGGATTGGGCGGCACGTCGGGGGCCCGAACGGGCTCCGGAGGTGTACAGTCGATCCTTCAGAATATCCAGATAAAACCCCCCCAGATCTTCCGAGCAGTACGTTTGCAGGCGTTGCGTGGCCAGATGAAATTCGTACCGGTCGTAGTCGGCAATGACCTGTTGCTGTAAGGTGCGGCATTGTTCCAGGGCATACCGGTCCAGATCAAGCCATTGTTCGGGGGGCAGCAGATCCTTTGCCGGATTGAAGTCGGCCAGATTGGCAAGCAGAAAACGCAAGGTATTGCGTAGGCGGCGATAGGACTCCACCACCCGTTTCAGAATTTCATCAGACAGGTTGAGCTCGGCGGAATAATCGGTGCTGGCCACCCACAGGCGGAGATTGTCCGCACCCAGAGTATCCATGACCTTTTGTGGTAACACCACATTGCCTAAGGATTTACTCATTTTATGTCCTTGCCCATCCACCACGAAGCCGTGGGTGAGCAAGGCCTGATAGGGAGCACGTCCATCCAGGGCACAGCCGGTGAGCAAGGAAGACTGAAACCAGCCCCGGTGCTGATCCGATCCTTCCAAATACAGTTGAGCGGGGTAACCCAGGTCCTTGCGCTGACGCAACACGGCGCGATGGGTTGTTCCCGAATCAAACCACACATCCAGAGTGTCGGTCAGTTTGCGGTAGTGTGCGGCCTCGGTACCCAGCAGTTCCTCCGGGTCCAGGCTGAACCAGGCTTCGATGCCCGAGACTTCGATGCGTTGCGCCACGGCTTCGGCCAGAGACTCGGTGTGGGGGTGCAGGTGGCCGGTTTCGCGATGCAGGAAAAAAGGAATGGGTACTCCCCAAAAGCGTTGGCGCGACACACACCAATCGGGTCGGTTGTCGATCATGGCCGACAAACGGGCCTGTCCCCATTGGGGGTAAAACTGGGTTTGGGCAACAGCGCTCTGGGCGCTTTGCCGCAGTGTCGGCAAATCCCCAGCGGGGGGCTGATCCATGGCGATGAACCATTGGGGCGTGGCCCGAAAGATGATAGGGGTTTTGTGGCGCCAGCAATGGGGGTAACTATGGGCAAGTTCTTCGGAACACAGCAGCAACCCCAGGGACTGCAGGTGTTGCAGGATGAGCGTGTTGGCTTCCCATACGCGCTGCGCCGCCACTAGCGGAACGTCGGCCCGAAAAACCCCCTTGTCATCCACTAGGTCGTCCATTTCCAGCCGGTAACGCTGGCCCATGAGGTAATCGTCCACGCCATGGGCCGGAGCGGTATGCACCAGTCCGGTCCCGGTATCTACCGTGACATGTTCGCCGCAAATCAGAGGGGAGAGGCGGTCCAGATAGGGGTGCCTCAGGGCCAGTTGCGCTAATTCCCGTCCGGGAACACAGGTAAAGGGCCCCAAGGGTTCCAGATTGTAGCGCTGCAAACAGGTCTGTACGCGCTCTTGAAGCAATAGCAGGTAACCCTTGGCGGTGGGGACTAGGGCGTAGAATTTGTCCGGGTGCAGGCTGACCGCACGGTTGGCCGGCAAGGTCCACGGGGTGGTGGTCCAGATGACCGCATAGGCGGGTGTCGTCTCTAGGGAGACGCCAAAGGTCTGACCCAGACGCGCCCGGTCCTGTACCGGAAAGGCCACGTCGATGGCCTGAGAACGGCGCTCTTCATATTCCACTTCCGCCTCGGCCAGGTCCGAGCCACAGTCCAGGCACCAATTGACGGGCTTATGCCCCTGCGTTAGAAACCCCCGTTTCCAGATGCCAGTCAGGGCGCGCACGATATGGGCTTCCGTGGCAAAGTCCGAGGTCAGATAGGGGTGATCCCAATCGGCCATGACCCCTAAACGCATGAAATCCTTTTTTTGACGGGCCACCTGGGTCTGCGCGTAGTCTCGGCACAGTGCCCGGAATCGGGCCGGTTCCATTTTTTTGCCGTGAAGTTTTTCCACCTGGTGCTCGATGGGCAGGCCATGGCAGTCCCATCCCGGCACATAGGGTGCATCAAACCCCGCAAGGGTTTTGCTTTTGATGATGAGGTCTTTCAGGATTTTGTTTACCGCATGGCCAATGTGGATGTCGCCATTGGCATAGGGGGGGCCATCATGCAGGAGGAAGGAGGGACGCCCGGCGCAGTGGGCGCGCAATTGGGCATAGCGCCCTTGCGCCTGCCAGGCAGCCAGCCAGAGCGGTTCGCGTTTAGCCAGATCGGCGCGCATGGGAAAGGGCGTTTCGGGAAGATTGAGCGTGCTCTTGAAATCGGTCATGGCGCGGGTCGGTACTCGTTGGGGCGTGGGTCGTTGGGAATTGGCGCAGGGTCCTCACCCAGGGCGTCGGGTGCCCTGGCGAAAAAAGCGCGCGCCTCTTGGGCATCTTGCTGCATTTGCGCGGTCAACTCCGCCAGGGAAGAAAATTGCTGCTCGTTACGAATCTTGTGGTGAAAGCGCACCCGAAGGCGCTGACCGTACAGGTCGGCGTTAAAGTCGAAGAGGTGAACTTCCAGCAACCATCGGCCATCGCTGCTAACGCTGGGACGGGTGCCGAGACTGGCCACGCCGGGAAGCGGCAAGGTCTTCTTGTCTGAACCCTGAACCGAAACCGCAAAAATGCCCGCCAGGGGCGGGGTGCGCCGTTGAATGGCCAGGTTGGCCGTGGGAAAGCCCAATGTGCGCCCCAAACGCTGGCCATGATGGACCCGGCCGCTCATGGAAAACGGTCGGCCCAGGAGTGCCTGGGCCAAGTCCAGATTACCCTGGGCCAAGGCATCACGCACCGCGCTGCTGGACACTCGCACGCCCTCCACCAAGATGCTGGAAAGCGCAAAGCACTCGAACCCATATCGCTGACCGGCACGCTGCAAGGTATCGAAATCGCCGCTACGCCTTGCCCCGAATCGGAAGTCATCGCCCACCAGCAACCAGCGCGTGTGGAGATGTCGAACCAGCCACTGTTCGACAAAGGCCTCGGCACTCAGGGCGGCCAGAGTTGGGTTGAAACGCAACACGGTGACTTGCTGGATAGCGGCAGCCTGTAACAACTCCAGTTTTTCGCGCAGGGTGGTCAAGCGGGCTGGTGCTTCGTGGCGCGCAAAAAATTCCCGCGGATGTGGTTCGAAGGTGAGCACGCCGGTTTCCAGCGAGAGTGAGGTGGCAGCCGTGCGCAGGGCATGGAGCATGGCTTGATGCCCCAGATGGACACCATCGAAATTCCCGATCGTCAGGGCCAAGGGCCGGGATGTGGCCCTTGATGCCCCCAAGTGAATGCGCATGGGATGAGTTGGTTAAATCGCTCATTTTAGCGCTGATTCATGGGGTTGTGCCAGTCACCCGGTGGCAGGGCGTTCAGCGCAGCAATTGCAGGGCCAGGCCGAGTAACAGGAGGCTCAACAGCAGACGTGTGAATTTTTCAGGAATCAGACCATGGCAACGGGAACCCAACCAGATGCCCGGTAACGAGCCCAGCAGCAGGTTGATCAAGAGTAAACCGTTGACATGACCCAGGTACCAATGGTCCAGGCCAGCGATCAGGGTGAGCGGAACCGCATGGGCGATGTCTGTGCCTACGATGCGGGCCAGGGGCATGCCCGGATACAGGACGAGCAAGGCGCTGGTGCCAATGGCGCCTGCGCCCACCGAGGTGAGTGAGACCAAGGTGCCAATCAGCGCGCCTAATCCGGGGGTGGCCCACGGGGCCCAGGAGGAAAGGCGCAGACTGGTGCCACAGGCACGGTTGTGCAGGCCACAGGACAGGGCTAAGGCGGTGAGCAGAAGGGCACAGGCCAGGATGCGGCGGATCAGGGTTTGGTCGGGATGTAGCTGGGGATACTGGGCCACCAGCCAGAGCGTCAATAGAGCAGCAGGAACGCTGCCCAGAAGCAGACGCCCCGTTACGGGCCAGTGGATGTTGTGTCGTCGGCCATGGGCCCACACGCCCCCGGCTTTGGTGAGCGCGGCATACAGCAGGTCGGTTCCCACGGCCGTCATGGGCGTCACCCCAAAGGCCATCACTAGAAGAGGGGTCATGAGGGATCCTCCTCCCACCCCGGTCAAACCCACCAGAAAGCCTCCCAGCAGTCCTGACAAGGCATAATACCACTGCATGATCGTTACTCGTCGCGTGCCTGAACCCAGGCAATGACGCTATGCTAACAAAGGGTTTATATATAATTAAGTAATATTATGTTAAAGTTATGTAACTTTAAGTTCTAATAAGCGGGGGCCCTGTGAAATTACAGCAACTACGGTATCTGGTGGAAGTAGCCCGCTCCGGGCTCAACGTTTCTCAGGCCGCCGAAAATTTGCACACGTCTCAACCGGGGGTGAGCAAACAGATTCGTTTGCTGGAAGAAGAATTGGGGCTGGACGTTTTTGTGCGCAATGGCAAACGCGTGGTCAGCATTACGGAACCCGGCCAACGGATTCTGGAGATCGCCCAGCGCGTGTTGCTGGAAGCCAAAAATTTGCGCGAAGCCGGTCGAGAATTCAGCAGCCAGCATACGGGTAGTCTCACCATTGCCACCACGCATACCCAGGCCCGTTACGTGCTGCCGACCGTGATCGAACGGTTTGCGCGCCTGTATCCGCAGGTGAAATTGGTCTTGCATCAGGGCAATCCCACCCACGTGGCCCAGGAAGTGGTGGCGGGAGGCGCCGATCTGGCCATTGCCACGGAGGGTATGGATGCCTTTAGCGATCTGCGCATTTTGCCCTGTTATGAGTGGAATCGTAGTGTGGTGCTGCCCTGTGGGCATCCTCTGTTGAGCGCTTCAGAGTTAACCCTGCCCCTGCTCGCTTCCTTTCCATTGATCACTTACGACTATGCCTTTACAGGCCGTTCCAAAATCAACCAATCCTTCGAACAGGCTGGACTCACCCCCAATGTGGTGTTGACGGCACTGGATTCGGATGTGATTAAAACCTACGTGGAGTTGGGTATGGGGGTGGGCATCATTGCGTCCATGGCTTTCGATCCGGTGCGCGATCAGAAGTTGCGGGTTCGGGATGCCAGTCATCTGTTTGCACCCAGCACCACCCGGGTGGGATTACGCCGGGGAGCTTACGTGCGTCGCTACACCTTCGACTTCATCGAGATGTTTGCTCCGCAACTGACCCGGGAGGTGGTCCAGGCTGCTTTGCAGGGCCCCGAGGAACAGGAAGCCCCCGGTGAGTGAGTGGCTTCAGGCACCACGCCGGGAAAAGTTTTTTAGACGGATTCCCAGCAGCCAGAGGGTTCCAAAGTAGCCCACCAGCGCGGTGGCCATCAAGACCGACAACCGGCCCAGGCGGATCAGATTGCTTTGTTGCAGCCAACTGAGTTCGTCTCCGGTCAGCCACCACAGCAGGGCGGCCAATACTCCCAAGGCAATGAGCAACTGCCCCATGAAGCGTGGCCAGCCGGGCTGCGGGTGATACAGCCCCTGCCGGCGCAGACCCAAAAACAGCAAAAGGGCGTTTAAACAGGCCCCCAAGGCTGTGGCCAAGGCCAGGCCCGCATGTTGCAACGCCAGCATGAACAGCAGGTTCATAAGCTGGGTGCAGGCCAGCACCAGCAAGGCAATCTTCACCGGAGTTTTGATATTTTGCCGGGCATAAAACCCTGGCGCCAGAATCTTGACGGCGATCAGACCGGTCAAGCCCACGCTATAGGCCAGCAAGGCCTGACGTACCATCCACACATCATGCGCCCCAAAGGCGCCGCGCAAAAACAAGGTGGAGATGAGGGGGACGCCCGCAATTCCCAGGGCCAGGGCTGCCGGCAAGGTCAGCAAGAAGGTCAGGCGCAGGCCCCAATCCAGCAGCGCCGAGTAGTCGTCGTATTCACCGGCCGCATAATGGCGTACCAGACTGGGCAGTAAAATGGTGCCCAAGGCCGCCCCCAGCAAGCCACTGGGAAACTCCATCAGGCGATCGGCGTAAAACAGCCAGGACACGCTGCCGGTGGGCAGATAGGAAGCAAAAATGG